>JBBQAK010000217.1:0-6747 GCA_038316215.1 Gemmatimonadales bacterium
CAAGGGCGATGTACGCCGCCTCGAAGATCTCACGGCGCATCTCGAGTCGATCGGCTTCGAACGCGTGCCGATGGTGGTGGACGTGGCGCAGTTCTCGGTGCGCGGCGGCATCATCGACATCTACTCGTTCGGTATGGCCGAGCCGGTGCGCCTCGAGTTCTGGGGTGACGACATCGCGGAGCTGCGCCATTTCGACCTCAACACGCAGCGCAGCACGCGCGATGCCGAACTCGCACTGATTCTTCCGGTCGATGGTCGCGTACGCGACGACGACGGTCAGGCGGAGCGTGTGTCGGTGCCGTCGTTGTGGCCGCCCGATGCGGTGGTCGTGATGCCCTCGGGGACGTCAGTGCTGCCGGAGTTGGTACGCACGTGGGATGAAGCCGCGCACCATCTCGAGCTCGCGCGTCGTCGTGGAGAAGAGTGGGTGCGTCGCGAACAGCTCTTTGTGCCGCCGCCCGAGATGGCCTCCACGCTGGCACGCTTCGGCACCATTCGCCTCGCGCCGCCGCCCCAGCGTGCCGTCAGCGCGTCGTTGGCGGACACGCAGCCGCAGGGCCCTGAGCCTGATGTGGTGTTCGCCACGCGACCGCCGGAATCGATTTCGCGCGATCTGCGCGTGCTACGCAAGTTGCAACGCGACGGATTGCACACGGTCATTCTGTGCGACAACGCTGGACAGGTGGAACGTCTCGACGAACTGCTTGGCGAGGATGGACCGCTGTCGGCGTCGCTCGCCATCGGCGTGCTCGGCGGCGGCT
This sequence comes from Gemmatimonadales bacterium, assembly GCA_038316215.1. Lineage (GTDB taxonomy): Bacteria > Gemmatimonadota > Gemmatimonadetes > Gemmatimonadales > Gemmatimonadaceae > Gemmatimonas. Next base: position 762 of record JBBQAK010000217.1, read on the forward strand.
TCATCATTCCAAACGTCGTGCGCGTGCTCACCGATCACGAGATTTTCCGTCGTGATCGCCGACTGCGCCGCACACGCAAGTACACCACCGGGGCGCCTCTCGATACCATCGGGGCGCTCAAGCCCGGCGATTACGTCGTGCACCTCGAGCACGGCATCGGTATCTATCGCGGCATCGAAAAGATTTTCGTGCGGGAAAGCACGATCGAAGCCGCGGTCATCGAGTACGAGGGCGGCGATCGCCTGAATGTGCCGCTGTATCGCATCGATCAGATCGAGCGGTACCGCAGCGCCAGCGATGTGTCCGAGGACGCACCGGCACCGCGCCTGCACAAGCTGGGGGGGAATCGCTGGAAGCAGCAGCGCGAGAAAACGCGCATGGCGATTCTCGAGATGACGCAGGAACTGCTCGATCTCTACGCCCGACGCAAAGTGGCCACGCGCCCTACGCACGGTGTGGACACGGCGTGGCAGCGACAGCTCGAGAGTTCGTTCTTGTTTGAGGACACGCCCGACCAGCGCAAAGCCACGGAGGATGTAAAGCGCGATCTGGAAAGCGATCGCCCGATGGATCGCCTGCTGGTGGGCGACGTCGGGTACGGCAAAACCGAGATCGCGATTCGCGCCGCATTCAAGGCGGTGCAGGGCGGTCGTCAGGTGGCGGTGTTGGTACCGACGACCATTCTGGCCGAACAGCACGCACGCAGTTTCGGGGATCGCCTGGCCGATTTCCCCGTGACGGTGGAAGTGATGAGCCGATTCCAGACCGCCAAGGAACAGGCCGTCGTGGTGGAGAAGCTCAAGAAGAAGCAGATCGACATTGTGATCGGTACACACCGCTTGCTGAGCCCCGATGTCGAGTTTGCGGACCTCGGGCTCATCGTGGTCGATGAGGAGCACCGCTTCGGTGTGAAGCACAAGGAGCGGCTCAAGCAGCTCAAGCTGCAAACGGACGTGCTCACGTTGACCGCGACGCCGATTCCGCGCACGCTGCATCAGTCGCTGGCGGGACTGCGCGATCTCACGCTCATGCAGACGCCGCCGCGTGATCGTTCGCCCGTGCTCACGTTTGTGGAGCCGTTCGACGACGCGTTGATCGAGGAAGCGGTCTCGCGCGAGCTCGACCGCGGTGGTCAGGTGTTCTTCGTACACAATCGCATCGAGACGATCGAAGCGATCGCCGATCATCTGCGTCGCATCGTACCGCGGGCCAAGGTGGCGGTAGGACATGGACAGATGAAGGAGCGTGAGCTCGAAACCGTGATGCGCCAGTTTGTCGATCACGAAGTCGACATTCTGGTATCTACCTTGATCGTCGAAAGCGGCCTCGACGTGCCGAACGCCAACACGATGTTCGTGAATCGGGCCGACCATCTGGGGTTGGCCCAGCTGTATCAGCTGCGCGGTCGCGTGGGGCGGTCGCACCGTCGGGCCTACTGCTACCTGCTAGTGCCCGATCGGGTGGATGAAGACGCGGAGCGACGCCTCGCCGTGCTCGAGCACCACACCGAGCTCGGCGCGGGGTACCGCATCGCCCTTAAGGACCTCGAACTGCGCGGCGCGGGGAATCTGCTGGGCTCGGAGCAGTCCGGGTTCGTACATTCCGTGGGATTCGATCTGTACCTGCGTCTGCTCGACGAGACGGTGCGGCAGTTGTCGGACGTCGGAGGCCAGAAAGCCTGGATCCCGGCCGATGTGTCGCTCGACTTCCCATCGTTCCTGCCCGACGACTATATCACGTCGCAGGAAGCCAAGCTGGACGTGTACCGCCGTCTCACGGCGTTGCGCGAGCCGAAGGACATCGAGGCGCTCCAGCTGGAGGTGCGCGATCGGTTCGGACCGATGCCCTCGGCTGCACAGGCGCTCTTTGCCAGCGCCATGCTGCGGGTCCTCGGGGCAGCCTTGGGTGTGGAGGGGGTGCTTGTGCGGGCCTCCGAAGCCCGTGTTAGTTTCAGGGCTGATGCAGTACCTCGCCTGAAGGGGCTGTCGGCGGCGTTCCATGGAGTCCAGTTCCAGGTGGACGTCCGCCGGACACAGCCGTTGGCGCTCAAGTTGACTCGATTGGGTGGGGCGGAAATGCTCGAGGGCCTGGTGCGCGCGCTGCGTGCCCTCGCTCCCTGATGGCAACCGACTGGTTGCCGTTGGGGTCTCACCAACACTTCTCTTCACTCCGGTGCCGGAGTTCGACCTGATGAAATCGTATCGTTTGTCCGTGCTCGCTGCCGTCGCGTTCGCCGTTGCCTGTGGTGCCGCGTCCAATCCGGACGTCGCGGCCTCGGCCGGTGACCAGCAGCTCTCCGTGACGCGCCTGGCGGACATCCTGGGCACGTCGCAGGCCCCGCTCGAAAAGGACGTCGCCCGTTCCATTGCCGAGCTCTGGGTGAATTACCAGCTCGTCGGTATCTCGGCCGCCAAGGGCGATTCGCTCGCCGACAAGAAGACCATGGACGAGGCGCTGTGGTCGAATATCGACAACATCCGCGTCAAGAAGTTCTACGACAACGTCTCGAAGGGCTGGGACTCGCTGACGCCGGGACCGGACGAGCAGCGCTACATGAATGGCGAGGCGATGGCCGCCCGTCACATCCTGGTGAAGGTCGACGCCAACGCGACGCCAGAGCAGAAGGCCGCCGCGATGAAAAAGGCCGAAGGCATTCGTGCCGAAGCCACGCCGGCCAACTTCGCCAAGCTGGCCGCCAAGAGCGACGAGCCGGGTGCGGGCGAGCGTGGCGGTGACCTTGGCCTGTTCGGCAAGGGCATGATGGTGCCGGAGTTCGAGAAGTGCGTCCTGGCCATCAAGCCGGGTGAGATCTCGCCGGTGTGCGCCACGTCGTTTGGCTTCCACGTGATCTACCGCTCGCCGTACGCCGACGTCGCCGAGAAGTTCGCGCCGATCGCCAAGCAGCGGAATGTGCAGATCGCCGAGAGCACGTATCTCGCGAAGGTCGAGTCGTCGAACGGTGTCAAACTGACCTCCGGCGTCGCGGTGAAGGCCAAGGCCATTGCGCGCAACCCACTCGGGTACGCCAAGGACAACGACAAGCTCGCCACGTATAAGAGCGGTGACCTCACGGCCTCGGAGTTCGCTGATTGGGTCGCGGCCTATCCGCCCAATTCGCAGATCCGTCCGCAGCTCCTGAACGCGCCGGACTCGTTGGTCGAGAAGTTCGTGCGCCAGATCGTGCGGAACGAGCTCGTGCTCGGTCAGGCCGACAGCGCCAAGTCGGTGCTCGACACCGCCGAGCTGTCGAACCTGTACCTGAATTTCAAACAGGCCGTCACGACCACGTGGACTTCGCTGAACGTCGAGCCGTCGAAGCTCGCCGACAGCGCGAAGGCCGGTGGCGACAAGGCGAAGATCGCCGCGGCCCGCATCGAGACGTTCTTCGGCAAGCTGATCAAAAACGAAGTCCCGTTCGTGGATGTGCCGTACCCGGTCGCTCGCGCACTGCAGAAGAAGTTCGCGTTCTCGATCAACGACGCGGGTCTTGACAAGGTCGTCGAAAAGGCGAAGACGGTCCGCGCGACGTCCGACTCGCTGAAGGCCGGCAAGGGTGCCCCTGGCGCACCGGCTCCGGAAGGCGCCATGATGGCCCCGGCTCCGTCGCCTGACACGTCCAAGAAGTAAGTCGTATTTCAACGAACCCCTGGTCATCTGACCGGGTACCATACGGAATGATGCCCAGACTGCTTTCTCTGCTGACCGGCGCCGCGATCATCGCGGCGCCGTTGTCGGTTACGTTGGCGCAGGACGCGCCGAAGGACACGACGAAGCTGGCCGCCAAGGTGGCTGCCGACTCGGTGCCGCCGAAGGGACTGCCCGTCGACGGCATCGCGGCCGTGATTGGTGATCAGGTGGTGCTCGTGTCCGAGGTGCTCGCCGCGGTGAACTCGGCCCGCTCGGCGGGGGCCAAGGTCAACTCGGCAGACGATCTCGTGAAGCTCGAGCAAGAGGTGCTGCAGCAGCTGGTGGAAGCCGAGCTGCTCGTGCAGAAGGCGAAGGAGCTCAAGGTCGAGGCCAATGAGGCCGAACTGCAGCGCTCCGTCGATGACAACGAGAAGCAGATCCGCTCGCAGTTCAAGACGGAGTCCGAGTTCAAGGCGGCGCTCAAGGAGGCGGGCTTCGGCACGATCGACGAGTGGCGCAAGCTGCAGAACGATCAGCTGAGGCGTCGCAACCTGCAGCAGGAAGTGGTCGGCAAACTGAAACGCGACGGCAAGATGACGGCGATCAACGTCACGGAAGCCGAGGTCAACGAAGCGTTCGAGACGAGCCGCGAGAAGCTGCCGCGCAAGGAAGCGCGCGTGGGACTTCGACAGGTGGTCATTGCCACGAAGCCGTCGGAAGCGTCGAAGCAGAAGGCTCGCGCCAAGATCGATTCGCTGCGCGCCGAGCTCGATAAGCACCCCGAAGACTTCGAGAACATCGCCAAGAAGGAGTCGATGGACGGTACGAAGGAACTCGGCGGTGACCTCGGCTGGAATCGTCGCGGGCGCATGGTGCCGGAGTTCGATCGCATGATGTTCGCGCTCAACCCCGGCGTCATCAGTCCCGTGATCGAGACGGCGTTCGGATATCACATCATCCGCGTCGATCGTGTGCAGCCGGCGGAAGTAAAGGCGCGGCACATCCTCATTCGTCCGTCGCTCGACACCGCCGATGAGCGCCGCGCGAAGGCGTTGGCGGACAGTATCGCCACGGCGTGGCGGGCCGGCGGCAACTTCGACTCCCTCAGCGTCAAGTTTCACGACGCGGCTGGTGGCGAAGACAAGTCGATCCCCGAGTATCCGCGGAGCGAGCTGCCCGAGCCGTATCGCAATGCGCTCGAAGGGCACAAGTTGGGCGACATCATCGATCCGTTCCCGATGCCAGATCCGTCGGCCGGCGTGAACAAGTTCATCGTCGCGCAGGTCACGTTCCTTGACGAAGCGGGCGAGTACACGCTCAAGGAAGTGCGTGAGCGGCTGCGTTCGCAGCTGTCCGAAGAGCGCAGCATGCGTCGTCTCATTGATTCGCTCAAAAAGCAGACGTACGTGTCGGTGCGGTATGATCCCACCAAGCAAGTGGTGACGCCGTAAGGAAGGCGAGGACCGTGATGCGCCTTGCGCTCACCCTGGGTGATCCTCGTGGCATTGGCCCGGAGATCGCCGCCAAGGCGCTCAGTGACCCGCGAATCGCGTCACTGGGCGCTTCGTGGTATGTGATTGGCCCGTCCGGCACCGAGGTGCCGGTGAACGAGTCGGTCGGCGTGTGGGCGCCCACCGGGCACCGCGCCGCCGACATCGCCCATGCCGGTCAGCTCGCTGGGCTCGCGGTAGCGCGCGCTGCGAAGATGGCGCTGGCGGGTGAGGTAGACGCGATCGTGACCGCCCCGCTCGACAAAGCCGCGTTGCAGTCGGGCGGCTTTGATTTTCCGGGGCACACTGAAATGCTGGCCGATATCGCGGGCGTGCCGGCGACCATGATGCTGGCGTCGGAGCGGTTGCGGGTGGTGTTGGCCACCACCCACATCGCGCTCCGTGACGTACCGGCCGCCGTGACCCGTGAGGCGCTGCTGCAGGCCATACACGCGACCCGCGAGGGGCTGCGCCACGACTTCGGCATTGCCGAGCCTCGGCTGGCGCTCTGCGCCCTCAATCCGCACGCCGGCGACAGCGGGCGGTTCGGACGTGAAGACGACGATTTGTTAGCCCCCGTGGCCCGGGAAGCCGGCATCGCCGGGCCGTATCCGGCCGACACGGTGTTTGTGCGCGCCATGCGCGGCGAATTCGACGCCGTGATCGCCCCGTATCACGATGTCGGCATGACCGCCATCAAGGTGGCCAGCTTCGGCAGCGCGGTGAACGTCACGCTGGGGCTGCCGTTCGTGCGCACGAGCCCGGATCACGGCACGGCGATCGATATCGCGGGGCAGGGGGTGGCCAGCGCTGAGAGTCTGGTGGCGGCCATGCGATTGGCGGTGGAAATGGTGGGGAGACGGCGCGCG
>JBBQAK010000421.1:0-3448 GCA_038316215.1 Gemmatimonadales bacterium
GGGTGCGATACTCGATAGATCGATGAGCAACTGACCGGTGCGCAACACGGTATCGAGACCGTCTTCGCCAAACACCACGTCCTGCACCGCGGCCGTGTTGGTCAAGCACAAGCACACGATATCACACGCCGCCGCCAGCGCGCGTGGGGATTCGGCCAACGTGGCGCCGTGCTTCACGAGCGGTGTGGCCTTTTCGCGCGTGCGATTCCACACCGACACCGACAGTCCGCACTCCAGCAATCGCTGCACCATCGGCGTGCCGATCAGCCCGGTGCCGATAAAGCCGATGCGTGGTGATGTCGTAGCGTTCGCCGCGGCCTCAGGCATAGAGGTGCAACCCGTTGTCCATGCGAATCACTTCGCCGGTGATACCGGGCGCGCCGGCCACCAAAAAGTACGCGAGTCCGGCCACGTCGTTCACCTCGAGCAACCGAGGTAGCGCCTGCGTGACGAGATACTTCGCTTCCACGGATTTCAGCTGCTCGCCGTCGAGCACGCGGCTGGGCAGTCCACCACTCACGTAACCCGGCGCGATCGCGTTCACACGAATGTGCGGCGCCAGCGCGCGCGCCAACGACAACGTGAGTGTACTCACGGCGCCCTTCGAGGCGGCGTAGGCGACACTCGATCCCAGTCCCGCCGTGCCGGCGATACTCGAGAGATTCACCACCGCGCCGCGCCCCGATTCACGCAGCAGATCGCGAGAGGCGCGGATCATGCGAAACGTGCCAGTGAGATTCACGTCGTACGTGCGCGCAAACTCACTCTCGTGCAACGCGTCGAGATCGGCGTGCGGAATGAAGCGCGTCGTACCGGCGCAGTTCACCAAGGCATCGGTGCGACCGAATTGCTCGCGCATGGTGGCTGCGGCGGCAAGACAGCTCTCGTCGCTCGTGACGTTGAGCAGGACCACCTCGGCCCGCGCGCCAAGTGCGGTGCATTCCGCGGCCACCACGACAGCGGCGGCGCGCGTGTCGTCGTCGAGCGTGCAGATGCCGACATCCCAGCCGTGGCTGGCAAAGGTGCGGGCGCAGGCGGCGCCGATACCGGTGGCCGCACCGGTGATAAGGCAGACGGGTCTTGCGGGGGAGGTCATGCGGGAGAGCTTACCGGTGGGGAGGGGAATCGTCCACTCGCCTGACAGACCAATTCTCCGGGGTCACGCATGTCGCGAAGGGCACGCTGGACAATGCTGGCCGGAATCGCGGGCACCATCGCCATGGCCGCCGTGACGGCCTTCACGCAGCAACCACGTCCTGCGTCATTCTTGTACGTCTGGACGGGCGATGCAGACAGCGCGAGCTCCGATTTTCTGGCGGTGATCGACGTCCGCCGAGGGTCGGCCACCTACGCGCAGGTCATCTCCACGGTACCGGTCGGCGCGAAGGGCACCGGGCCCCACCACACGGAACATCAGGTCGAACGTGACGGCATCCTGTTCGCCAACGGCTTCGGTGCCGGGCGCACCTTCCGCTTCGACGTGAATCAAGCGGCGTCTCCCAAGCTGCTCGGCTCGTTCAGCAGCGTCGGCGGCTACAGCTTTCCGCATTCGTTCGTGCAACTCGCCGGCGGGCATCTGCTGGGCACCTTTCAGGGACATGGCAGCTCCAACACCCCGCCGGGCGGTTTGGTGGAGCTTGATCGGCAAGGACGGCTGGTCCGCGCCTCGAGCGCCCGCGCCGCGGGGTTCGACACGCTCGATATGCGCCCGTACAGTCTGACCGTGTTGCCGACCATCGATCGCGTCGTGTCCACCAGCACCGACATGCTCGCCGACCACGGGGCGCACCTGCAAATCTGGCGGCTGTCCGATCTCGCGCTGCTGCACACGATCCCGCTGCCGACAACCACAGGTGGTGACGGGCATAGGCATGAGGGCGCGCCCACAGGGAAGTACAGCGAGCAGCACCACCTCTTCCCCGGTGAGCCGCGCACGCTAGCCGACGGGAAAACCGTGTTGCTGGCCACGTTCACCTGCGGCTTCTACCGGGTGAGCGAAATCGACTCGCCGGAACCCGCGATCGATTTCGTGAAAGCGTTTGGAGGCTTGGACTGTGCGGTGCCGGTCCTAATCGGCCATCGATGGGTCCAGACGATTCCCGACGAACATGCGCTGGTTGCGCTCGACGTGAGCGACGCGACGCATCCGCGTGAACTCTCTCGCGTGACCTTCGATAGCACATTCCGTCCGCACTGGATGGCGTATGACGCGCCGTCGGGGCGGATCATCGTGAACGATGGCGAATCACAGCTGTACATGGTCACCGTGAACGTCGGCACGGGAGTGCTCGCCATCGATTCTGCGTTCCGCGATCGCGGCGCGAAGCAACCCGGCGTGCGCTTTGATCGCGCCACATGGCCGCATGGCGCCACCGGTCCGGCCAAGGCACACGGCAGTGTGTTCTCACGAGGCCGCGAGTGCATAGCCATCCGGAAGTATTGCATGGATATGCGCAGGCGAACGGCGTCCGACTGCACTACGTAGAGCAGGGCAGCGGGCCGCTGGTGATCCTGTTGCACGGCTTCCCCGATTTCTGGTACAGTTGGCGCGAGCAGATCCCCGCCCTCGCGGCAGCAGGCTATCGCGTGGTCGCCCCCGACTTGCGTGGCTACAACGAGAGCGAGCGGCCGCTGGGTATCGAGGCATACGCGCTCGACACGCTCGCCGCCGACGTGGCGGCGCTCATCACGGCGCTGGGCGCCGAACGCGCGACCGTCGTGGGGCACGACTGGGGCGGACTGGTGGCCTGGCACGTGGCCATGCATCACCCCGAGGTGGTGTCGTCGTTGGTGATCATGAACGCGCCGCATCCGCTTGCTTTTCGCCGCGAACTCAAGCGCAACTGGTCGCAGAAACGACGCTCGTGGTACATCGGCTTCTTTCAGCTCCCATGGCTCCCCGAAGCGGTGCTTTCTGTGGGGAACCAGTGGCTGCTTCGGCGTGTGCTTCGTCATGGCGGTCCGGCGCATTCCGACGCTGAGCTTTCCGCGTACGTTGCCGCATTTGCGGGACACGGCGCGATCACTGCCGCGCTCAACTACTATCGCGCACTGATCCGCCTTCGGTCGAAGCGACCGGTCACCATTCAGTGCCCGACGCTGCTCATTTGGGGCATGCGCGACCGGTTTCTGCTACCCGTGCTGGCGGAAGGCACCGAAGCGTGGGTACCGCGGCTCGAACGACATGAAGAACCGCGCGCGCGGCACTGGGTGCAGCACGACGCGGCAGGGTCGGTCAACGCGCGTCTCGTCTCCTTTTTGTCCCAACACGCGTCGACGTAGCCGCGTTGTCAGGCGGTGGCTGACACGAATCCACCGGTGGACTCAGCGAACAGCGCCGTGGCGAGTGATGCATGCACGGTGAAAACGGCGTCGAGCCGTCGGCAGCCGACCACTGTCGCCACCACATCGAACGACTGCCCGACGATGCGCACGGTACGCTGCAGGG
>JBBQAK010000021.1:0-17064 GCA_038316215.1 Gemmatimonadales bacterium
CGCGTTGGCGGTGGGTGCCGGCGCGTTGTGGTTCGGTGCCACTGCGCCGCGCGCCTTCGCGGCGGCGGCGAATTGCTCGCGCACATTGACCCGATCAACTGGTGGTGTGAAAGCCTCCACGATTGCCCCCGCACGTGTACAGTCGGCGATCGCGCGATCGAACACCGCGATTGCGCCGGCACTCATCTGCGTGCGCGGTACATGCAGCTCCACGCGTCCCAGTCGCGCGCCTCTCAGCGCGTCATCGCGAAGCGCGCCGAGCAGGCCGCGGGCGTACCGCGTGCGATCGGCCAGACCATCTGATGCGTCGGGCCCGGCAATCGCGTCGAGCATGAGTGCGGCATCAGCCACCGTGCGCGCGAGCGGGCCGTGCGTATCGAGATACGGCCACGTGGGAATCACACCAGTGCGCGGCACGAGCCCGAACGACGGCTTCATACCGACGACGCCGGTGAATTGCGCGGGAATGCGATTGGAGCCGCCGTCGTCGGTGCCGAGCGCGGCGAAGGCCATGCCGCAGGCGACGACGACGGCGGATCCGGCGCTCGATCCACCGGGCGTCTTCAGGCCCGCGCGATCGTGCGGATTGCGCACCTGTCCCGTGAGCGAGCTGGTACCGTTGCCACGATAGGCAAAATCATCGGCGGCCGTCTTGCCGAGCAACACGGCGCCGGCGGCGCGAAGCCGCTGGACTTCAAGCGCATCGCGCCTGACCGGTTCAGGAAAGAGGCGCGCCCACTCCGCACTCGAGGCCGTGGTGGGCATGCCCTTCATGTCGTAGATCGATTTGGCGAACAGCGGGACGCCGTCGAGGGCACCGATCAACGCGCGGCGTTTCGCCCGGGCATCCGAAGCGCGCGCCTCGGCGAGCGCCGTGTCAGCGAGCTGATCAATCGCTCGCAACGCTCCATTCCAGTCGCGACAGCGACGGAGTGCTTCCGTGGTGACTTCTAGCGCGGAGAAATCACCACGGAGGCGCCCCGCCTGGTACTGCGCGATGGTGCCCGCGAGCGGGTCGCTGGCACGATGGGGCCAGCTGACCAGTGGCAAGGCGAGCACGGCGCTGAGTTGCGCGAGTGCCTCGCGGCGAGTGGGCGACATGGCGGGCGTGGCGGGGAGCGATCTGTACCCGTTCGCGGTGATTCGAAGGGGTCCTGACCGGCGAAAGATGCGACTCCGCACGGAGGCCCGCTACCCGACGTGCGCCGGCTTCGCGTGCCTCTAGGGGAGATCGACCACGCGTTTGCCGAGTGGCGCAAACGACACGGCGGCGAGGCGAAAGTGAGCGAAGCCGAAGGGAATCCCGATGATTGTCACGCAGTAGGCGATGCCCGCCAGCACGTGCGAGATCCAGAGCCAGATGCCGGCGAAGATGATCCAGAGGAAGTTGGCGAGGCCCGTGCCAACGATCTGATCCTCGCCCACCATGCGTGCGTCGACGAGGGTGCGGCCGAATGGCCAGGCTGCGAAGCCGGCAATCCGAAAGGCGGCGACGGAAAAGGGAATGCCGACCACAGTGATTGCGAGCACCAGTCCTAGCAGTACCCACGCAAGACCAGCCACGAGGCCACCGCCCACGAAGAACCAGAGGATGTTGAGCAGCAAGGTCACGAGAAGGCTCGGATTGAAGGTGTGTCACGCGCGTCCGCACAGACCCTACGGCGCGCCCCGTACTTTTGCTTCACGAAACGGCATGGCGTACGTTATCACGTTCGCTTCCCTCCTTTACGTGAGCACCAATGATCGCCCTGCGACTTCCGTTGTTCGTGGCCAGCCTGCTGCTGGCGACGCCCGTTGTGACCATGCAGGCGCAGGCCACGTTTCTCGAGTACCGGACGACGGTACCGACGGGTTGGGTCGGTGCAACGCCGTCGTCGAACATGCGACTGGCCGAGTATCGCGTACCGCCGGCCGACGGTGCGATCCCGGTGGAGATCGTCGTGTACTTCTTCGGTCCGGGGCAGGGAGGATCGCCACAGGCGAATCTGGAGCGCTGGAAGAGCCAGTTCAGTAATCCAACCGGTGGCCCCGTCGCCGAATCGGTGCGCCGAGACACGACGGGTACGTTCCCGCTCACGATCGCCGAGTATACAGGCACGTACGCGCGCGGTGTGGGCGCAGGGTCGTCGGCTGATGCGGCACGCCCGGGGCATAAACTGATTGCCATCGTGGCGGAGACGCCGCGCGGCACGCTCTTCTTTCAGTGCTTTGGTCCAGCGGCAGCGGTCGATGCGCAGCGCACCGCGTATCTCCAATTCGTCCGCGGGCTGCGATGAGCAGCGATGAGCTGCGATAAAGGCTACTTGAACACCGCGTGTTCGCCACGGTCATCGGTCACTTCGCCGCGCAGCCGTTGAGCGAAGAAGTCCACGAGGGTGTCCTGTCCAGTTGAAGGCGTGGCCGCCGCGTCGTAGCGCTGCGCGGCTGCATCCCAGACGAGCATGGATTCCGTGGCGTAGTAGCGACCAATCCGGGCCAGTTGTGCTTTGTCGGCGAGTGGCGGTACCACGCGACCGAGCACGCTCAATACACCGATGATCGTGTCGAGGAGTGACACCGGCACCTGCGTGAAGCGCGGTTCGCGTCCGAGCAGGGCGAAGAGCTGCTCGCCCTGTTGACGCGGCGTCTGCGCGTCGCCGGGACCGCCGATGGGCAGCACGCGATTGTGCCGCGCCGGATCCGTGAGGCAACCGGCGAGGAACTCGCCGAGATCGTCGTCGCTGATCGGCTTGCACGCGGTGAGCGTGCCGTCGCCGAACACCAAGAACGGCTTCCCGCGCTGCACACGGTCCACTTGCCCTGACAGCGACTTGAAGAACGCCGTGGGACGCACGATCGACCACGTGAGCGCGGATTCCATGAGGGCCTGTTCGAAGGCCAGCTTGGCTTCTTGAAAGCCGAGCTTTGGTTTCTGCACGCAGATGGCCGAGAGCAGCACCATGTGTGGGACGCCGGCCGCCTGCGCCGCACGCAGCACGCGCACATGTGCCTGATGGTCGATTGCCCACGCATCGCGTGGTACCCCGGTCCGCGAGGCCATGCAGGAGACAACGGCGTCGAAGTGCTCACCCTTGAACCCATCGCGGGCGATCGACACCTCGTCGGTGACCTCACCCTCGCGGACCGTCACGTTCGGCGCTTCGGTCGCACCCGCGCGGCCGAAGCACACCACCTCGTGGCCATGGCGAACGAGCGCCCGCACTGTGGCGCGGCCGATGGTGCCGGTGGCACCGAGCATGAATACGCGAAGTGAACGTGGCGTCATGCGTGAAAGATGGTCCGAGCGGCCTCTGCTGGGAATGCGGTGGGGCAGCGCGTAGCTTGTAGTCTCCTTTCCCGGACTTGCGAACGCCCATGAACGATATCACGATCGAGAATGCTGGATTGGCGCTCGCGGCCTCGGTATACGGCCCGCCGGACGCACCGCCAATCTTGCTGCTTCACGGTATCAGCAACAGTCGCGACGTGTGGTACGACTGGGTGGTGGAGCTGAGCGATCGCTATCGCGTGTACACGTTGGACTTTCGTGGGCATGGGCATTCGGGGCGCGCCGAGCACTACGCCCTGGCGGGCTATATCTCGGACGCGGAGGCCACACTGGCTGCGATCGGGGCGCCGACGCGCGTGGTTGGTCACTCGTTGGGTGGCGTCGTAGCTGGTGCCCTTGCCCAAAGTGACAATGCGCTGGTGCACTCGGTGCTGATGCTGGATCCGGCGTGGTACTTCGGTATTCCCGAGGAGTTCGCGCGGACGGTGTATCCGCGGCGGTTCGCACTGCTCGTCGGACTGATCACGCAGCTCCGAGAGGCGCAGGCTCCCCTTGAGGCATGGACGGTCGCTGTGGCGAACACGCCGCATCCGTCGGGCGGCGTATTCGCCGATCATATGGGACATCGGCAGATCCTGAGCCACGCATCGGCGTTGCAGCGCCAGGATCCCGCCTGCTGGCGGATTCCGGTGCAGGAGAGCTTCGCCGCCCTCGATACGAGTTTGGCGTTCCGTCGGCCAACGCGACTGATTCGCTGCGACACCACACTGGGTGCGGCGTTCATCGATGGCCATGCGGAGCGAATCCGCACGGTGAATCCGTCGATCGATATCGTGCACTACGTTGGATCGGATCACTTCCCGCAGCGCACGTATGCGTTTGCTGAGCGCTTCCGTGAGGATCTAGGGCAGTTCCTTCGCGACGCGTAGCCTTGAGATCGTTGAACTGATCACATACCGGAAAAGAGCAGAAGAGAAACGGAGACGGTCCTTCGAAGCTGTCCCGATCCACCACGCCGCCATTTATCCATGATGATGATGAAACGATTTCTCGTGCCGCTTCTGGCCGTGACGCTTGTAACGTCCGCTCCGCTGTTGGCGCAGGGCTATCCGCCGAGTCAGCGCGGGAGCGTGGCGCAGCGTGTGGCGTTTACCGATATCGCGATTGCGTACGGTCGTCCCACGGCGCGCGGGCGGGCGTTGTTCGGGGCGCTTGTGCCCTGGGACAGCATCTGGCATCCGGGGGCCGACGTGGCCACGCAGATCACGATCAGCCGCGACATCACGCTGGACGGGACGGCCGTGTCAAAGGGTACGTATACGACGTGGCTGATCCCGCGCGCCACAGGCGCATGGACGTTCATTCTCAATCGGAAGAAGAACATCCAGCACACGCCGTATCCCGGTGCTGCGTCCGACGCGCTACGGATCGAGGTACTGCCGGATCAGGCGACGTCGGTGGAAACGCTGACCTATCAGTTCCCGATGGTGCTGCGCGACGAAGCAACGCTCCGGTTGCAGTGGGGCACCACGGGCATCTCGATGAAAATCAAGGCACCGTACCGACCATGACCCTGGCTACGAGAGTGCTTCGTGCGTGTTTTGCTTGTGCCCTCGCCCTGCCGTGCGTTGCCCAAGCGCAACCTGCCGTGCTGGCCACGCGCCTCGACCAGCTTATTGAGGCGCGTCGCGATAGCCTCGCGCTGGATCTGGTCCGCCTTGCCACCATTCGGTCGCCGTCCGGCGAGGAAATGGAACGCGCACAGGAGGTCGCCGCGCAGATGCGCGCCATCGGGTTGAGCGACGTGGTCGTGGACAACCTACCGAATGTGACCGGACGCATCCGCGGTTCGCTGCCCGACGCGTCGCGTCGCGCCATCGTGTTCGTGGCGACGCTGGATGACCTTGCGCCGGTGGCACAGCATCAGCGTAGCGCCACGCGGCTTCCGTATGTCAACGGTGATCGCGTGATCGGCCCCGGCACCAACACGTCGAGCACCACGGCGGCCGTGCTCGCCGCGGCCCGCGCGCTTGTCGCAGCCGGAGTACGACCGCAACACGATCTGGTGTTCGCAGCGGTCGCGCAGGAGGAAACAGGACTCATCGGCATGAAGGCGTTGTATGCGGACTGGAAGTCGCGCGCGGATGCCTTCGTGGACGTACTGGGCGACGGTCGCTCGCTCACGTACGGCGCGATCGGTATTCACTGGTGGCGGGTGTGGGCGTACCATCAGGGCGGTCACACGCTCACTGGCGGCCTGCCGAATGTGAATCAAGGGATCGCGCGCGCCGTTGATCGCATCCTGGCCATTCCGCAGCCGCCAGCGAACACGCGCTCGGTGCTCAACATCTCGATGATCCGATCGGGCGATGTCGTGAATCGCAAGCCTGATAGCGCGTGGTTCTCCGTCGACATCCGTGCGCTCGAGGCACCCGCCATTCTGCACAACGAAGCCGCCGTGCGCGCGGTGCTCGACAGTGTGTCGCGCGAAACCGGCACGCGCTTCGACCTGCGCCCCTTGCAGCAGACGGCCGGTGGACAGATCGCGGGCGCGGATACGTCGAAGCTCGTGCGGGCGTCGGTCGACATTGCGAAAGCGCTCGGCATGACGCCGCAGCTCGGCATTGCTGGTTCGTCGAACCTGAATGTGGCGATCGCCGGCGGCACGCTGGCCATCGGCATGGGTGGAGAGCGCGGCGGTGCGCGCGCTGAGCCAGGTGAGTTCGCCGATATCCCGTCGATGCTGCGCAGTGCCAAGTTCGTGGCGCGGCTCGCCGCGGTGATGGGAATGCGCTAGCGCTCGCTACCTGAGCACGACCGCCTCGCCCGGTAAGGCCGGAGTGGTCGTCGGCCGCCGGCGAGCGCGGGTGAGTTGCTCGAAGCTGTAGCCCAAGGCAATGAGCCGGGGCTCACTCCACGCGGTGCCGAGGAAGGAAATGCCGATCGGCAGCCGGTTGTCGCTGAAGCCGGCCGGTACCATGAGGTCCGGGAAACCAGTCAGGTTCGCGATGTTCATCGCGTCTGGCGCGGCGCTATTCTCGGTCGCGTCGATGCGCTCGGCTTTCACCGACTGCGTCGGGTAGACGATCGCGTCCAGCTGATTCGCTGCCAGCAGACCGTTGACCACATCGCGCATCATCGGCAGCGCATGATCACGCACGGAGCGATACCGATAGTCATCGGTGCTGCCGCTGGCGAGTTCATTCACGAACTTCGCCCAACGTGATGCATTCGGCGCCGTCCCGTTCGCGCCAAGCGAGGACAGCCCTCGAGCGCGCTCGATCATCTCGGCGAGGGACTTTGGATAGCCCGACGGCGTATGTCGCAGGTAGTCGGCGATCTGCGGCGGGAATTCCGGAAAGCGCACGGCGTTGTACCACGCACCCTTCACCTCGAGCATCCACGTCGGAAAGCGCACGTCGACGATCGTGGCACCCGCCTTGCGCATCGCCTCAAGCGACGACTCCATGATCCAGTCGACGTCGGTGTCGAAGCCAGTGAAATCGCGCGCGATACCGATGCGTGCGCCCTTCAACGCGTTCGCTTGCAGGTACTTGGTGTAGTCACGCTCGGCGTGCCCTTCGCTGCGACGCGTGGCGGTGTCGGCGGCATCGATGCCCGTCAGTGCGCCGAGCGCGATGGCGACATCCGTGACGCTTCGCGCCATCGGACCACCCGTGTCGAACGACAGCGCGAGCGGAATGATACCACTGCGACTCAGCAGGCCGTGCGTGGGCTTGAGCGCGGCGATGCCGTTAACCGAGGCCGGCCCGCGAAGGCTACCGCCAGTATCGGTGCCGAGTCCGAACTGGGCGAAGGCGGCGGCAACGGCGGCTCCGGTACCGCCCGACGATCCACCTGGCGAGTACGCGACATCATGCGGATTACGGGTCTGACCGCCCAGCGAACTGTACGCACCCGATGACGCGAACTCCGACATGTTTACCTTCGCGAGCACGATCGCGCCCGCATCGCGCAACTTCTGCACGAGCACTGCGTCGCGTGCGGGAACATATCCTTCCAGCAGCACCGACCCGCCTGTGGTAGGCATATCACGCGTATCGTAATTGTCTTTGAGCACCACCGGAATACCATGCAGCGGCGAGCGCTTGCCCTTGGCTTTCCGTTCGGCATCGAGTGCGCGGGCCGTCTCGAGCGCCTTGGGGTTCAGCGTGAGGACGGCGTGGATGGCCGGACCGTGCTGGTCGTACGCCGCGATGCGGGCAAGGAAGCGCGTCACCAACTTCACCGACGACAGCGTACCTGCATCGAAGGCGGCGTTGAGCTCGGTAATCGTAGCAGCGTCGAGATCGATCGCGCGCTGTGCGCGGGCCGCCGAGGCGGTTGAGAGCAGTAGCCCGAGGACCAGTGCCCGTGCGGCTGCGCCGCGTGTCGGAGTGCGCAACGATGGAGGTCGGTTACGAATGGATATAGCTGTGCAGCGTGGCGATCGTGCTCTCGTGATCGGCGATGATATCGTCCATGATATCGCGGATGGAGATCATGCCCAGCACCTTCTCGCCGTCGAGCACGGGGAGGTGGCGGATCTTCTTGGTGCTCATGAGCGCCATGCAGTCGCGGGTGCGAGTACTCGCGTTTACCGTGAATACGTTGGCGGTCATGATCTCTGCGACGCGTGTCTCCTTCGAATTGCGACCCTGCAGCGTGATCTTGCGCGTATAGTCGCGCTCGGAGAACACACCGGCGAGCCGGTCACCATCCATCACGAGCAGTGCACCCGCGCCATAGTGGGCCAGTTTCTCCACTGCTTCGTACACGGTGACGTCGGGCGTCACGTGCCAGAGTGTCCCGTCGTGCTTCTTGAGGAGTTCGCTGACAGCTTTCATGACACGGTACCAGGTAGGGGTGACAGGATATTCCTAGGGTACCTGCTCGAACGCGAGTGCGCTAGAAGCTCAGCACTACGGTTTGTCAGCGTTTGGTGCGTACAGCCTTCGCCGAGACGAGGATCGAGAATCCCCTGAATGGGACCAGCCGCTGTCCCGGCTTGGGTGTGGTGCCGCGCATACGGCCGGTGCGCACGTCGCGGATAGCCTTGGGGACACGCGCAAGCACCGCCGGAGCCACGGACACCACATTGTGGCCGGGAAGCACACGACGCAGCGACGGGACCAGTGCGGCGAGCCGGTGTATCGAGCGCTGATACGCATCGAGGTCGGTCTCCGGCATAAACAGCCAGATCGGCCCCGCGTAGAAGCTGTCTCCGGTCCACAAGAGCCCATGGGCGCGATCCAACAGCGAGATCGCATCGGGCGTGTGTCCAGGGGTCGCGATCACCTCAAGCGATCGCCCACCGAGGTCGAAGCGCGTGCCGTCGCCGATGCGCGCTGCCGCGCTCCATGGGCGTGAACGGAACGCTGCACTGTCGAGCCCCAGCGGGCGGTTGCCGCAGAGCGCCGTCGAACTCACCTCACTGGCGACGCCGGCGTGGGCGGAGCCCTCCATGCGCGCGTTGGTGAACGGTGTCGACATGGCGTGCACGTCGGCGAAGTCAGCGTTCCCACCGACGTGATCGAAGTGCGTGTGCGAGTTGACCACTGTGACCGGAAGTGACGTGAGTCGCATGACCACCGGCTTGATCGGCATTATGCCCAGGCCACTGTCGAAGAGCAGGGCGCGCTCCGAGCCCACGATGAGCCAGGAGATCACCTCCTGGACCTGGTACGGTTCGACAATCGCGAAGACGCCAGGCTCGACCAGGCGTACGTGAAACCACGCGGTGCTGGCGGCGTGCAGCGGATAGCGTACATTCGCCGCGGTGTGCGCGCTGTCACAGACCCTCAGCGCCGAGGCCGTGGGCGTTGACGACCTTGGCATGCGCTGCGCCGGGAGTTCGATCGTGAGCAGCAGCCCGAGCGCGAGAAGGGTGCGCGGGAGGAATACAGACATTCGGGGGTCGGTGAGATGGAGCGAATCGGATGAAGCGAAGTGTACATGCAATTGGTGGCGCCAGCATCGCCGTGGTGGGTAAACGGATCGGACTGACCGTGATGCTGTCGATGGCGTTGGCGACAACGCTCTCGGCGCAGCGTGGGCGCCCCCGTTTCGTGCCGGTGCAGCCTGAGCTCTTTGCGGCGGGTGGCGCGCTGGCGAACGCCTTCGCCGACGTCGATCAGGATGGCGACCTCGATCTGTTCGTGGGTTTCAACGGTACACCGAACCGTCTGTACCTGAACACGGCCGGCACGTTCCGAGATATTGCGGCTGAGGCTGGCGTGGCCGACGCGCGGCCCACCCGGGCTGCGGCATGGAGCGACGTCGATGCCGACGGTGATCCCGACCTATTGCTCGGCTTCACGCCGGGAGCTGGCCCGGTGCTGCGCTTGTACCGAAACGATGGCGTACGCTTTACTGACATTACGGCTGCCAGCGGACTTACCGTCGCGACCGGCGCCGTACGGCAGCCGGTGTTCATCGATGTCGATGGTGATGGTGATCTCGATCTGTTCGTGGCGTTCCGCGATCGCGCGAACATGCTGTTTCTCAACAATAGTGGCGTGTTCACCGATGTGGCCGCTCGCATCGGGCTCGCCGACACGCGGAAGAGCGTGGGTGCCGTGTGGTTCGACTATGAGCAGGACGGGGACTTCGACTTGTATGTCGCCAATCAAGACGGCGATGCGAACGGCTTCTTCCGCAACGACGGCGGAACCTTCACCGATGTGGCCGAACAGCTCGGCCTTGCCTGGGGCGGTCGTGGTGTAAAGGTCGCCACGCAGGGCACGGTGCGTCCATGTGTCGCCGACGTGAACAACGATGGTGTGGCGGATATCTTCTCTGCGAACTACGGACCCAACGGACTCTTTCTCGGTGGCGCCAACGGTTCCTTCCGCGACGTGAGTGCGTCGTGGGGCGTCGCGATCGACGGGCGATACGACACCTGTGCACTGGCGGACGTCGATCACGACGGGCTGCTCGATCTGTACGTCAACGGTACCGTATCGGCCACCGAAAGTTTCCGGGACTACTTGTTCGTGCGTGCGGGAACATCGACGTCCCCCGTGTTCGTCGATGTGACGCCGGACAACCTGCTGGCGCTCACCGCCAGTCACGGTGTGCAGTGGGCCGATGTTGATGGTGATGGCGCGCTCGATCTGGCGCTGGCTGGTTCGCGCGCGGAGGCTTCGCATCCCATCATGCGCAACGCGTTGCCGGCGGCGGTGGCCCGGCGATCGCTGCAGGTGCGCGTGGTCGACGCGAATGGACGCGCCACGCTCGCCGGTGCGGAGGTGCGTGTGTATGCGGCTGGGACGCGTCGGCTGCTCGCCACTCGGTTTGTCGACGCGGGCTCCGGCTATGATGCGCAGAGCGATATGCCGGTGCATGTCGGTCTCACGTCAATGAAGCCGGTTGATGTGGCAGTCACCGCGCTCGTTGATGGCGCGCGTGTGACGAGCACAGTACGCCGGGTCTCCCCGGCCGCGTACGCCAAGCGTGCGCTGGTCATGCGGGTCGCGGCGCCGAGGGCAGGACGTATTCCCGTGGTGATCGAGACGACTCGTGGTACAATCACCGTGTTGGTGGACAGTGCCCGTGCGCCGATCAGCGCCACCAACTTTTTGAGATACGTCGATTCGCTCGCGTACGATGATGGTCGCTTTCATCGCGCCGTGACGATGCAGAATCAGCCGACCGATACGGTGCGGATTGAGGTGATTCAGGGTGGGCCGAATGGGTCACGGGCTGGCGCACGATTTGCGCCGATTCCGCTGGAGCGCACGCGCGACACGGGCCTTCGTCATCGTGACGGCACGCTCTCGATGGCGCGCGGCGGTCCCGACAGCGCCACGTCGGACTTCTTCATCTGCATTGGGGATCAGCCCGCGCTCGATTTCGGCGGTCATCGCAATCTTGACGGACAGGGCTTCGCCGCGTTCGGCATCGTCACCAGCGGCATGGACGTGGTTCGCGCGATTCAGCGATCGCCTGTGACGGCGCAAGTGATCACGCCCCCAGTGCAGATCCTGCGCATCCGTCGGGTGACGCGGTAAGGTTGAAGGGTCTTTCGGCGACTCCTCGGTGCGCGACCTCTACGCCGCTGCGCTCTCCGTTCCGCTGTGTGATCAGTTCTCGATCTCCCCGAGCATTTCCGCCGGTGATGTTCCGTTGAACGGATCACGCAGAGGATCTTGAGGCGCAGAGGACGCAGAGGAACAGTCCGGCACACTTGGCGCCGCTGGGGCAGTGCGGCTGCATCTCGGCCAGCCGATCCGCGGTGTTGCAGCGTCGAAGGTAGCCGCCAGCGTTTTGGTCCGCGGCCGCGGCTCTCCGGCGAGTCCGCAACCGTCATCGCCAGCGTCCCCAGAGGCTCGTCACGATGGCCGGGGGGCGAAATGGACAGTGTTCGATGTGGTATGCCCCTAACGTTTGGCTGTCCGCCTCACCAGAATATTTCGATACGCCTTCGTCGTCGATCCTTCCCCCGTGGAGCCAGCGTGAGCACCGCCCCCATTTCTCTCACCGTGAACGGGGCCCGTCGTACGTTCGACGGCGATCCCACCATGCCGTTGCTCTGGTACCTGCGCGACGAGCTCGCGCTCACGGGCACCAAGTACGGGTGCGGTATCTCGCAGTGCGGCGCGTGTACCGTGCACGTCAACGGCGCACCGGTGCGTGCCTGCCAGCGACGCATGCAGTCTCTCGCCGGTGCGAACGTCACGACCATCGAAGGCCTGCACCCGACCGGCGCGCATCCGCTTCAGGTCGCGTGGCGCGAGATCGACGTGCCGCAGTGCGGATTCTGTCAGAGCGGTCAGATCATGCAGGCGGCCACGCTGCTCGCGAAGACACCGAAGCCCACCGATGCGGATATCGACACCGCCATGAACGGCCACATCTGTCGTTGTGGCACGTATCCACGAATTCGTGCGGCGATCAAGGCGGCGGCGGAGGCCACGCGATGAGCGCCAAGCAGCGACTGCCGTGGATGTCGGCGCACACCGAACCGACTCAGCTCGACGCGCCGGCCTCCGGCGCGCTTGAAACGCCCCGTCGCGATTTCGTGAAGCTGATGGGGCTGGGTGGACTATTGGTGGTGGCGAGCACGCTCGGCGTGCGTCGACTCGACGCTGCCGACTCGCCGATGGCGCCGAACGCGGAGCCTTGGGAACCCCACGCGTACGTGCGCCTTGGCGACGACGGGATCATGACGATTGTGTGCCATCGCTCGGAGATGGGGCAGGGCATCCGTACCACTATGCCGATGATAATCGCCGACGAGATGGAAGCTGACTGGGCCATGTGCCGCGTGGAGCAGGCGCTTGGTGACGACAAGAAGTACGGCAACCAGAACACCGACGGTTCCACCAGCATTCGTGATTTCCTGCCGGCGTACCGCAACGCCGGGGCGACGGTGCGTGCGTTGCTCGAAGATGCCGCCGCCAAGGAGTGGGGCGTGTCGTCCGGCGACGTGCGTGCGCGCAACGGCGTCGTGGTACACACCGCGAGTGGACGTACCAAGACCTTTGCGTCGTTGGTTGCGACGGCGCGGTCGATTCCCATGCCGGCGAAGGAGCGCGTGCGCATCAAGGCGCCGAGCGAGCGGCGATGGGAAGGCAAGCGGATGCCATCGGTGGATCTGGTGCCGATGACGACGGGCACCGCCATGTACGGCGCTGATATGACGCTCCAGGGGATGAAGGTGGCCGTGATCAGCCGTCCGCCGGTATGGGGTGGCAAGGTCGTCCGTGTTGACGACAGTCTCGCGCTCAAGGTGCCCGGTGTGGAGAAGGTGGTGCGTATCCCCGAGTCGCCGCTGCCGGGAGCGTTCTTCCCGCTGGGTGGCGTGGCGGTGATCGCCAAGAACACGTGGGCGGCGATCCGTGGTCGTGAGGCCCTGCGTATTACGTGGGACGGTGGTCCGAACGCCACGTACGACAGCACCGCCTACAAGGCGTCGCTGTTGTCGTCGGTGCGCGCGCCGGGAAAGGCCGGGCGCGCCGTGGGTGACGTGCCGAAGGCGTTGGCCGGTGCCGCACAGCGCGTGACGGCCGAGTACTACATGCCGCACCTGTCGCATGCGCAGATGGAGCCGGTGGCCGCGCTGGCGAATGTGGCGAACGGCAAAGTGGAGGTGTGGGCGCCGACGCAATCACCACAGGACGCGCGCAACACCGTGGCGCAGTATCTCAAAGTCGACGCGGCCAATGTGGCGGTCCATGTCACGCTGCTGGGTGGTGGCTTCGGCCGGAAGTCCAAGCCCGACTTCATCTGCGAGGCGGCGTTCCTGTCGCGCGAGATCGGAGCACCGGTCCGCGTGCAGTGGACACGCGAGGATGATCTCCGGAATTCGTACCTACATTCGGTCGCTGCGCATCGCCTCGAAGCCGGCCTCGATGCCAGCGGCAAGGTGACGTCGTGGCTGCACCGGTCGGCGTATCCCGCTATCGGTGCCACGTTCGCGCCGAATGTGTCCGGTGCCGAGCCGGATGAACTCACGAACGGCGCGAGCGACATTCCGTTCGACATTCCGAACATGAGCGTGGAAATCTGTCCGGCCGTCGCGCATACGCGCATTGGGTGGTATCGCAGCGTGAATGCGATTCATCACGGCTTTGCGATCGGCTCGTTCGTGGACGAGTTGGCGTACGCGGCGAAGAAGGACCCGGCGGATTTTCTCCTCGGACTGCTGGGCCCCGATCGCGTGGTCGATCTCTCGAAGGCAGGGCTGGTGGCACCGGCCAGTAATTACGGCGCCACGTGGGCGGATCATCCGCTCGATAGTGGGCGTGCACGCCGCGCGGTGGAGTTGGCGGTTGAGCAGAGCGGATGGCGTGGCGCGCCATTGCCGCGCGGTAAGGGACGCGGTATCGCGATCCATCGCAGCTTTCTCACGTACGTGGCCATGGTCGTGGAGGTGGAGGTGCTGCCCGACGGCACGGTGCTCGTGCCCAAGACCACGGTGGCGGTGGACGCCGGCTTCATCGCGAATCCCGATCGCGCGCGCGCACAGATGGAAGGCGCCCTCATCATGGCCATGAGCAACCTGCTCACCAGCGAAGTCACGTTTGCCGGCGGCAAAGTGGTCCAGTCGAATTACCGCGACTACGGCGTGACCCGCATGCGCGCGGCGCCGCATGTGGTCAATGTGCACTTGGTGGCGAGCGAAGGGTTGCCGGGCGGTATCGGCGAGCCCGGCGTACCGCCGGCCGGCGGGGCGATCGCCAATGCGATTTTTGCGGCTACGGGGGTACGCGTGCGACAGCTGCCGGTGGCCAAGCAACTCGCGGGCTGGCAGACGCGCGCGGCGGATGGCGTGCGAGGCGGCGGGGTATGAAGGCGACGGTGCTCAAGAGACGTCCTACGACGTGTGCCGCCGTCATCGCCGCGCTCACGCTGAGCGCGGCTTCGCTCTCCGCGCAGCAACCCGCTGAGGCATGGTGGCGCCATGTGCAGGTGCTGGCGCACGACTCACTGAAGGGGCGCGACACGGGCAGCCCCGGCCACGAGGCGGCGGCGCGTTACGTCGCGGAGCAGTTCCGATTGGCCGGTCTTACGCCCGCTGGGACGGACGGTTGGTTCCAGCCGGTGCGCTTCATCGACGTCGCGATGGCCAAGGATGGCGTGGCGTTGGCCCTTCGCGAGGGTGACGCGTGGACTCCGCTGGCGGTCGGTCGCGATCTGCGCGTCACGGCGCGTCTCGCCACCGATGATGTCGAGGCGCCGCTGGTGTTCGCTGGCTACGGAATCACGCTGCCACAGGCGGGCATGGAGGATCTGAAGGGGCTTGATCTGCGCGGCAAAATTGTGGTGTATGTGAACGCGAACCCCAAGGGACTTTCGGCGCCGATGTTGGCGCACGGCACGCGCACGCGTTGGAGCGCGATGCGGCAGGCCGGGGCCGTTGGCGTCGTCGCCGTCGGTGCCGGCGGCGCATGGGTCGATAACGAAAACACCCGTCTTGGCAGCTCCGTGTCGTTGGCCGACACGTCGCTCGACGACCTGGGTGGTCAACGCATCAACAGTGTGCTCAATCCGGCGCTGATGCCGCGACTGCTGGCAGGCAGCGGCATGGTCTGGGACAGCATCGTCGCGGTCGCGCGTCGTGGCGAGCCACTACCGACCGCCGAACTGGCGGTATCGCTGCGCGCGACGCTCCCCACGGTGCGCCGCGACATAGTGTCGCCGAATGTCGTGGGCATGCTGCCGGGTACGGATCCGACGCTGCGCGACGAGGTGGTCGTCCTCAGTGCGCACCTCGATCATGTCGGTACGTTCAAGGGACCGGCGCTGACCGGCGACAGCATCTTCAACGGCACCATGGACAACGCCACCGGTGCCGCCACGTTGTTGGAAACCGCCACGGCGGTGGCTGCCCGAGGCGGCAACAAGCGCACCCTGCTGTTCGTGGCCGTGACGGCCGAAGAGAAGGGGTTGCTGGGCTCGCGCTACTTCGCGGCGCGTCCATCGATCACGCGCGGCACGATCGTCGCCAACCTCAACACCGACATGTTCCTGCCGCTCTTCCCACTCAAAGGACTCTTCGTGTACGGCAACGACGAGTCGGACCTGGCCGACGATGTGGACGGTGTCGTGACGGCGCGAGGGCTGCGCGTCCTACCGGATCCGGAGCCGCAGGAAATGCGGTTCGTGCGGAGCGATCAGTACAGCTTTATCCGTCGCGGAGTGCCGTCATTGGCGTTCAAGTTGGGGTACACGCCGGGCACGGCCGACGAGAAGACGTTCACGGGGTGGGTCCGTGAACGGTATCACAAGATGTCGGACGACTTGGCGCAACCGATCGACTTCGGGGCGGCGGCAGCGTTCAATGCGCTGTATGCCGATCTTGCGCTTGGTGTAGCGAACCGGAAGACCCGACCAGCGTGGCGCCCGAACAGCTTCTTCGCGACGCCGGTGATCGTGCCCTGACTCGCACGTACTGCTCTCGCTTTGTGGCGGTGCTCTTGTGTTGCATCGTGCCAGAAGGGCTCTCCGCGCAGGCGGGAGTCAGCGCTGCGCCTCCGCCGATGGCGGCACAGAACCCGTCGCCCATGTTGGAGACCACGCGCGCGCACGAACGCCTTGCACCGACGTCGCTGGGCGGCTCCGTGCGCGCGTTCACCGGGCCAGCGGGAAAGCCGGTCGAATTGTGGGTGCCTGACCGTGTGCGCGGCCGGGAGTTGTTTGACGTCGTGATCCACTTCCATGGCGCCGCCTGGTTGCCGCAGCAGGCGGTGGCCGCGCTCGGATCACGCACGGTGGCAGTGGTGCTCAACCTTGGTGCCGGCTCGGGTAGCTACGATCGCAGCTTTGCCGATCCCATCGTGTTCGACACGCTACTGGCGATGATCGTGCACGAGGTGTCGACGATCACGGGCCGTGACTCGCGCATTGGTCGCGTGACGCTGGTGGGCTTTTCGGCCGGTCATGGGGCGGTTCGCGCCATCCTGCGCAACCCGCGTCATCTGGCGCGGGTCGATGCCGTGATGCTCTTGGACGGTATGCACACGTCGTACGTGCCTGAGGGGCAAGTGTTGGCGGCCGGTGGGGCGCTCGATACGGCGAATCTCGTGTCGCTCACCGAGTTCGCGCGCGCCGCCGCGCACGGTGAGAAACGGATGCTGATTGCACACTCGGAGATCTTTCCTGGCACCTACGCCAGCACCACGGAAACCGCCGACTGGACGATCCGTTCACTCGGATTTCGGCGCACGCCGGTGCTCAAGTGGGGTCCGCGTGGCATGCAGCAACTCAGTGAGGTCCGTCACGGACGGTTCGAGCTACTCGGCTTCGCTGGCACGACGGCACCTGACCATATCGATCAGTTGCATGCGATG
>JBBQAK010000280.1:0-5240 GCA_038316215.1 Gemmatimonadales bacterium
AATGGAGGCGGCCCGAATTCACGGGACCACGCGATGTAATCCACCGTGACCGTCGCCACACCGGCATCGTGTAGCGCCACATTCGCCTTGCCGCGGTGATAGTGCCCGTGCAGAAGCACGTGCAGCAGGACGTCGCCCAGCGCCGTGCGAAACGGCAGTCCCTGCAGGTTCGTGTAGGCAATCTCCTGCGCCAGTAAGTCCGGCGTGAGCGTGGCAAACAATCGGCGCATGCGCTCGTCAACCACCGCGCCTGCCTGCTCGAGCTCCACCGCAGAATACGCTGGCCACACCGGTACCGTCGCGGGTCGCCCCTCGATGCGTGAGAGCCAGACGTCCTGCGCACCGCGCACATGCGCGAGTTCGCGGAGCACCACCGATGCATCGCCGGCCATGCGATGCGCCGCGCTGACCAACTGGGCATCCGCCCACTCGCCGTGCGCGCGCAACGACGCGAGATGTCGAAGCAGATCATGAGCCATGTCAGGAAACTGCGCCCCGTTTGCGCGCGCGTCCACCGCCTGCGCGATATCATATCTCCTTCGCACCACAGGTCACGCGAGCGTACTCACGCGTACACTCGTGCTCACACTCAGGAGATCGGCACATGCGTCGTACGGGCTGGCTCGTTGCACTGCCATTCGTGTCCACGTTCCTCGGCGGCTGCGCGAGCGCACCGAAGACCTCGCCCTCGTCGGCGACGGCAGGGGCCGCGTTACCCTTGTGGAAGTCAGCAACAGCCGCCTTCGGCATGTTCGTACCAAGTGAGCGCGCGCCAGGCGCCGTCGATGCCAGCGGCAATCGACTGCCGCCGCTGTACACTGAAAACGGCGCGACGGCGCTCGCGGCGAATCCGCTGCTCGACTACCTCTTCCTCAATCTCGAGGGAGCGTACGACGCGAACGCCGTGCGGGCGATGGTTCGCGGCGTCAAACTCAGCCGCACCACCGCTCGCCCCACGCTGCTGGTGCGTATTCCGACCATCGAAGATGCGGGTGTTGACACCACGCGCGCCCGGGTCAAGGAAGTGCTCGGTCTTGGTGCCGACGGCGTGGTCATCCCCCATGTGCGCAGTGCCGCGGAGGCGCGCACGGCGGCGGCGTTCTTCACGGAGGCGGGTGCCAAGGTCTGGTCGCCGGCGAATCCCAACGGCACCGTGATCGCGATGCTGATGGTGGAAGATCGGGGTGCGATCGCCGACGTGTCGGAGATTGCCGCCGTGAAGGGCTATAGCCTGCTCTCATGCGGCATCGGCAGCCTCACACGCGACATGGGCGGCGATGCGCTCGGCGCCGAGGCGGCCTGCAAGCGCACGCGTGATCTCGGCGCGAAGGCCGGCATGCCGAGCATGATGACGGCCACGGCCGGCACGATCAACGACCGCATCGAGAAGGGCTACCTCGGCCTGCTGATGTCAGGCACCGCCGAGCAGGCGTCGGCCATCATCCGCACCGGACGCGCGACGGCGAAGCGTCCATAAGCCCCGGTCACACGAGCGCCCGCTACGGCCGGGGCATGCGGGCGCTGGTCTGTAAGATGCGGATGGCGGCCGTCATCCCCCCTGCGGTGTGCAACAACTCCTTCGCCAGCATGCCATTGGTCTGAATGATCTGTGCGATGCACCCCGTCCATCCCGTCTGGTGGCTCGCGCCGACGCCGGCACCGGTGTCGCCGTGGAAGTATTCGGAGAACTGCACCAAGTCACGCCAGTACGGATCGTCGCGGAACACCGCATCGCGACCATTGACCGGCCGTGCTCCAGTGGCGTCGGGCTGGAAGATGCTACACAGCCGATCACCCAATTCCATCGCGACCTCGAGCAGCGTCATCTGGTGGCCAGATCCGGTGGGGCACTCCACCACAAATTCGTCGCCGTAGTACGCGTACAGCCGCAGCAGTGCGCCGTACAGCAGGTAGTTGATCGGCATCCACACCGGTCCGCGCCAGTTGGAATTGCCGCCGAACATACCGCTGTCGGAATCGCCCGGCACGTAGGCCACGTGATGCGCCTTGCCCTCGTGCGAGAACGTGTACGGATGCTCGTGGTGGTATCGCGACAGCGCGCGAATACCGTGCGGCGAGAAGAACTCGTGCTCGTCGAGCATGCGCGACAGAATTTTGCGCAACTTGCGCTCGTCGACGATGGACAGCATACGACGATCGGCCACGCCCGGTTGATCAGGCAGATGCAGATTCGCGATCAGCCGCGGATGACGCCGTGCGAACTCTGCGCTCTGCTCGCGGAAACGCGGGAGCCGGTCGAAGAGATCGGCTTCGAACACGGCCACCGCCGCCAACGGCAACAGCCCGACGATCGAGCGTACCTTCAGTCGCATCGCCGATCCGTTGGGCAAGCGCAGCACATCGTAGAAGAAGCCGTCGTCCTCGTCCCACATCTCGTCCTGATGCTCACCGACGCGGTCCATCGCGCCGGCAATCCGTAGCGTGTGCTGATAGAACTTCTCCACGAAGTCCTGGTAGCGCGGTTCGTGCAGCGCGAGCTCCACGGCGATACGCAACATCTGCTGACTGTAGAACACCATCCACGCCGTGCCGTCGGCCTGATCGATGTACCCGCCGGTGGGCAGCGGTGACGAGCGGTCGAACACGCCGATGTTATCGAGACCGAGGAAACCGCCTTCGAAGATGTTCGCGCCGGCGCGATCCTTTCGGTTGATCCACCACGTGAAGTTCACGAGCAGTTTCTCGAACGACTGCTTCAAGAACTCGAGATCCCCTTGCCCTGCCCGCCGTTCACGCTCGAGGAGATACAGCTGCATGGTGGCCCACGCATGCACCGGTGGGTTCACATCGCTGAAGTTCCATTCGCACGCGGGCAGCTGCCCGTTCGGATGCAGATAGTCGTTCCGCAGCAGCAGATCGAGCTGCTCCTTCGCGAAGTCGAGGTCGACAATCGCCAGTGGGATTGCGTGGAAGGCCAGATCCCATGCGGCGTACCACGGATACTCCCACTTGTCAGGCATCGAGATGATGTCGTCGCAGTACATGTGCGACCACGCGCTGTTCTTCTTCGCGTGATGTCCCGTACGGTGCCGCTCCAGGTCGCAGTGGTAGTACTGCTTCGACCAGAGCATACCCGCCAGCGCCTGTCGCATGACATTGCTGCGCTCCACGTCCATCCGTACGCCAATGGGCGTGATGGCGTCGTAGAAGGCATCGGCCTCGCGCATGCGCGCGGCAAATACTGCATCAAAGTCGGCGAACGGCGCCTCCGCCGGCGTCGCACCTGGCACCGGGGTGGTGAGTCGTAACCGCACAGTCGTCGATGCGCCGGCCCCGATCTCGAGATCATACAGCGCCGACGCTTTGGTGCCGCGCTGCGCCGGATTGACGGCCGCCTGGTTCCCCTGTACCACGTAGTCGTTGATCCCATCCTTCACCCACGGACTCGCGTTCGGCAGGCCGAACAATCGCGCGGTATTCGTCTCGTTCTCGGTAAACAGCAGCGGGACGTCCGCATCGCAATACAGGGAGTAGCCCTCGGGCATCCCCCGCGCGGCAAAGCCGGGGTGCGTGGCCTGCACCGTTGTCTGCCCCCGTGTGCCATCACGCGACGCGACGGCTTGCAGCACGGGTTTCTGCGCGCCGGCGTCACCGGCCCAAGTGTTCCGAAACCAGAGTGTGGGCAGCAACCGCAGTCGCGCCGACTCGGGCCCACGATTGCAGGCCGTGATGGCGATCAGGATGTCGTCGGCATCCCCTTTGGCATACTCTACGAATACGTCGAAGTACCGATGCTCGTCGAAGAGGCCAGTATCCAGCAGCTCATATTCCGGCTCTTGGCGGCTGCGCTTCGCGTTCGTCGCGATCAGGTCAAGGTACGGAAACGCCGCCTGCGGATACTTGTACAGATACTTCATGTACGAGTGCGTCGGCGTCGAGTCGAGGTAGAAGTAGTACTCCTTCACGTCCTCGCCGTGATTGCCTTCGCTGTTATCCAGCCCGAAGGCGCGCTCCTTGAGAATGGGATCCACGCCATTCCAAAGCGCCAACGCGAAACAGAGCATCTGTTTGTCGTCGCTGATCCCGCCGAGCCCGTCTTCGCCCCATCGATACGCCCGGGACCGCGATTGATCGTGCGTGAAGTGGTTCCACGCATCACCGCCCGGGCTGGCGTCTTCACGCACGGTGCCCCACTGGCGTTCACTGAGATACGGGCCCCAGCGCTTCCAGGCGCACGTACCGTCGCGCGCATCCGTGAGTCGCGAGGACTCCGCGTCGCGAGTCATGCGGTGCTCGCCGCGACGCGTGGCAGCGAGATGCGTGGCATGTCGACGAACTCCTTGTCCCGCGCGAACAGCTCGAGCACCCACGCCGGCGGGTTCATCGTCGTCTCGGCGCCGACCTCGCGCAGAATATCGGCCAGCACACTCGGCACATCGCGCTTCCAGATCAGCGCCCGGGTAATGCCAACCGCTTTGATCTCACCGCCCTGCTCAAACCGATGGACGTGATAGATCCACTTGTCGTCCCAACCCGCGAGCTCGAGTTCCACGGCAAACTTCGTCCACCGCTTCAACGGCTTGCGATAGATCAACTTCTGCGAACCAAGTGTAGGAGCGAGTCCGCGTTTGACGATGGCGTGATACATGGGCGACCGCGCGATCATCTCCCAGCGGATGAAGTCCATGTAGGCTGGATAACGCGACGCCGTCATCACACGGAATCCGTCGCAATCGAACAGCCGTACACGAAACGTGCGTCGGAGGGTGTCGTGAATCGCGACGGGCGGCTGGACGCTGCGCAGTATCAGGATCTTCGCGACGGAATACCAGTAGTGGAACACGCTCAGGATTCCCGCGGCATGAGCACCCGTTTCCGTCGCCGAGTGCGGAGCACCCAGTCGAGCACGGCCGCCAGTACCACACCCACGAGGTAGCAGGCGATGTCGCTCCACAGAAATCCCTGTCCAAGCGCCAGCGCGCCGAGCGGCGAGGCGCGCAGCGCATCGAGCCACGGTGCGTGGTAGCGCTGACTGGCTTCCACGGTCACCGCGATCACGAAGGCGATCGCTGCGAGATGACGACCTTCCCCGTTGGGTCGCAGCAGCGCGAGCAGCCAGAACACCATGGACGCCCACAGCACATCGCCCGCGTATTGCGAGACGAGCGGAGGAAGCACGGCGGGGTAGCGACGCGACGCCAATCCCAGGGCCACGGTGCCGACCAGCAGCAGCAGGGTATGCGTGGTCGATCGCTTGGGGGTACGGAGCAACCGGAACC
>JBBQAK010000212.1:0-6866 GCA_038316215.1 Gemmatimonadales bacterium
CTGCGTGCGGTCGGCATCCCGACGTATGGCGTCAGCGGTATCTTCTCGTCGCCCGGCGAAACCAACGCGCACGGGCGCGACGAGAAGTTGCGCGTGAAGAGCTTCTACGACGGACTCGACTTCCTGTACGAACTGGTGAAGCAGGTGGCCGGCCCCAACGCCGGCAAGCCGATTTCCTAACTAGGCCTTCATGCCAGGTTCGCTCTCGATGACGGCGCGCGCGATATCGACCATGCGCACCGAGCGATCCTGGCTGCTGCGCTGCATGATCCGATAGGCTTCTTGTTCGCTGCTGCCGGTGCGGCGCATAAGAATGCCCTTCGCGCGTTCGATCAGCTTGCGCGCTTCGAGCTGCTGCTTGGCCTCGGCCGCCTCGCGACGGGCCGACAGCAGCTCGCGCGCTCGCGTCACCGCCAGGCGCAACGTCGCATCGAGCGTGGTGGGTGGCGTCGGCTTGGGCAGCAGGGCCACGGCCGTACTGCGCAGGACATCGGCCGTGCTCATGGTGAGCGACAGATCGCCGGTGATCAGCACCACCGCGGTGCCAGGCAGCGCCGCGGCAATCTCTTCCGCAGCCTGCACGCCACTTGCCCCCGGCATGTGCATATCGAGGAGCACGGCATCGGGCGTGAACTGCTGCGCCTTTGCGATAGCCTCCGTCCCGCTCTCGACTTCGGCGACCACCATGTGGCCGAGCGCACTCAGCAGGTCAACCAAGGTAGACCGCTCAAGCGCGTTGTCTTCGGCCACCAGCACGCGAATGGTCGACGGCAGATCCGACATATTCTTCTTACTCGATTGTAGGGGCGGGGGCAGAACGCCCCGCAATGTGAGCCTGCAATTCGGCGGCGCGCAACGGCTTACGGATGACGAATTCCGCGCCGTGCATCTCAGCGGTATCCGCGATCGGTTCCCAGCCGGTGATCACGCCCACCCGGACCTTGGGCACCGTCTGACGCACATACCGCACCAAGTCCCAGCCACTGCCGTCGGGTAAGCCGACGTCAGTGAGGAGGAGATCGTATGGGGTGGCCGCGCTGGACGCGAGTTTCTCCCGCGCGTCGGCACACGTGCCGACGGCGTCCACTCGATGGCCATCGGCTTGAAGGATGCGCCGAAGGAACTCGCGACCGTCGTCATGATCCTCCACCACGAGGATGTATTGCGCGGCCACCGCCTGTGGCGCGGCGTCAGAGGCGATATCAGGCGGGTCGACGCCGACGGCGCGCGGCAGGCGGAGCGTGACTTCTGTGCCACATTCCGGTACCGAGGAAATGGTCGCCGTACCACGGTGCCGCCGAGCAATACCGTAGACCTCGGCCAACCCCAGTCCCGACCCGTTCGACCCTTTGGTCGTAAAGAACGGCTCGAAGGCTCGCTCCCGCACATCGGCATTCATCCCCACACCGGTGTCGCGGATCGCAAGACAGGCGTCGGGCCCCTCCTCGAACGTGCGCACGGTCAGCGTTCCCCCCTCGGGCATCGCATCCACCGCATTCTGCACGAGATTGAGCAGCGCGGCACGTATTTCACCGGGCAGACCACGCGTGCTGACCGTGGGCGCGAGCTGGCGCACGATCTGGATCTCACCACGCTCGCTCGATCGACGCAGGCGCATTGGCTCGGTGAGGTCGAGCACGTCTTCGGCGAGCGCCGACAGATCGAGCGCCTCGTCTCCGCCGGCATGCACCGGCTCCTGCCGGATGAAGCGACCCACCCGTGACGCGGTCGCAGCGCCGATCTCGGCTGCTTTCTGAATGCGATCCGCATAGTCGCGCACGGCATCGGGCGACTCGGCGTAATGCCGCAACAAATACGCCGCCGCCATGATCGGGTTGAGTGCGTTGTTCACATCGTGCATCACGCCGACCGCCAGCTGCCCAACGGCGGTCAGGCGACGTTCGCGCAGACGATCTTCCTGCGACGCGAGCAGCGCGCGCGAACGCTCGTCGACCAACCGCTCGAGGTCGGTGACATCGCGATCGATCAGCACCACGCCCGTTACGTGCTGTTGTTCGTTGCGGATTGGCGAGGCGAACGACTCAATGACCCGCTGCGCACCGAGGCGCCGCACTTCGAGCCGCTGCCGACGCACCACGTTGCCTGCGAGCGCACGCATGGCCGGCGAATCGAGAAACGACAGCGGACGATTGTTGGCGATATCGTGAGGGGCATCGAACTCCCACAACTCACGCACGGTAGTCGGCTGCCGCGAAGCATGCTCGAGGTCGGCTACACCGTTCGACTGCAGGAGGCGACCCGCGACGTCGGTGATCCGCACAGCGGACGGTGTGAGCGACAGCAATGCGGCGAGCTCGCGGTCGACCCGCTCCAACTCGGTTCGTGCGTCGTCGCGCGCCGTCGCCTCCGTCGCCGTGAGCAGCAGCAATTCGTGGTCGAACGGCACGGCACGCACATCGACCACGCGCCCGTCACGACCGAGCGGCACGACCCGCGTTGCCGACGCGTCGCCGGCGACCACACGGGTGAGCAGCGCAATACCGTCCGACCCGAACGGCAGGAGCACGACGTTCCACGATTGCGACGACAGCGGCGCGCGGGAGTCGACGACAAACCAGTCGCGCCCCAGCGTGTTGACGGCGAACAGTGCCCCCGAGCGCAGAAAGAACGCCGCGGCCGATGGTAGCGCCTCCAGCAATGCGGTGGCGCGCGCCAGGTCGAGCGCGCCCTGCACGGGGGGTCTCACGTGGTCCGTTGAACTGAGATCAGCCATTCGCTCGCTGCGCACATGCCGACGCGACCCATACGTGACGGCGTTGTCGCATATCGGGGCGCTCCACCATTCTGGAATTGTTGGCATCCTACTCTCTCAACACTAGCGATGATTCGTCCCGATGGTCAAACTCGTGGTCCCGACGCTGCTCGTGCCTCTTTAACCGCCCCATGACTCCGTTTGAACTGATTGCGGCCCTCACCACGGCCACGGCGCTGTTCGCCTACGCGAACTACCGCTGGCTTCGGTTGCCCAGAACCATCGGATTGATGGCGATCGCGCTGGTCGGGTCGCTGCTGATGCTTGCGCTGGGCCGTGCCGGCCTTGTTGACGTATCTCCCTTCACGGCGTTCGTGAACGCGGTGGACTTCGACACCACACTGCTGAACGGCATCTTGGGTGCGATGCTGTTTGCCGGTGCGCTGCATGTCGATCTGAGCCAGCTTCGCGCCCAGATGCTGTTGATCTCGGTGCTCAGTACGGTCGGCGTCCTCTGCTCGACGTTCCTCGTGGGGGCGGGGTCGATGCTGCTCACCTCGCTGCTCGGCATACCGGTTCCGTTCATCTGGTGCTTGGTCTTTGGCGCACTGATCTCCCCAACGGACCCGATCGCCGTTGGCTCCATTCTGCGTCAAGCCGGCGTACCGAAGGACCTTGAGGTCACGATCACCGGCGAATCACTTTTCAATGATGGTGTCGGCGTCGTCGTGTTTGTCGTGTTGCTGGGCATCGCGGCAGGTGGCGATACCATGACCGCGGGCCATATCGCGGAGATCTTTGCCGTAGAAGCGCTCGGCGGCTGCCTCTTTGGCGCCGTGATCGGCTGGGGTACGAATCGGATGCTCGCGAAGGTAGAAGACTACCAGGTGGAGATCCTCCTCACGCTGGGCCTCACGACCGGTGGCTACGTGCTGGCCAATCGCCTGCATCTCTCGGGCGCGCTCGCGATGGTCGTGGCCGGCCTGATGGTCGGCAGCAGCGGTCGCGCTTTCGCGATGTCAGCGCGTACGCAGGATCGTCTCGACGACTTCTGGGAACTGGTCGACGAATTCCTGAATGCGATGCTCTTCGTCCTCATTGGCGTCGAGGTGATCATCGTGGAATTCACGGGGGCATCGGGA
The DNA here is from genome assembly GCA_038316215.1 of Gemmatimonadales bacterium. Lineage (GTDB taxonomy): Bacteria > Gemmatimonadota > Gemmatimonadetes > Gemmatimonadales > Gemmatimonadaceae > Gemmatimonas. The sequence continues at coordinate 3,856 of JBBQAK010000212.1, forward strand.
CTCGCGGGCGCACTCGCCATCCCGATGGTGCTCCTCGCACGCTGGATCAGCGCCGGCGGAGCAATCGCCGCGCTGCGACGCTGGCGTCGATCGCCCGAAGGGGCACTGCCGATTCTCACGTGGAGCGGCCTGCGCGGAGGCATCAGCATCGCCCTCGCCTTGTCCCTACCGCTCAGCCCTTATCGCTCGACGTTAGTCACCATGACCTATGTGGTGGTGTGCTTCTCAATCTTGGTGCAGGGGCTGACGGTACAACGCGTCGTGCAACGAGTCCTCGGCGCGACGCGACCCGCGCAGGGGACGTTCGACCTGACGGCACCCGACACCACGGACCACGCCTAGGCGAAAGTCGCGACGGCCCAGTAGGTTGGAGCTATGCCTACCCCGTTTCGCACAACACTCTGGCGGGTCCTCCTGATGCAGTTGGTCGCCCTCATGCTGCTGGGCCTCCTACAGGGACGCTATAACCTCGTGGTCGCGCCCTGATGCACTGGGTCAACTGGACGATCGTGGCCGCGTATCTGACCATCGTCGTGATCGATGGTCTGCGACGTACGCGCGGTACCACGAACATCGAAGGGTACTTCCTCGCGAATCGCAGCCTGCCGTGGTGGGCCGTTGGCCTCTCCGTGATGGCCACGCAGCTCTCGGCGGTCACCCTCATCGGGACCACGGGGCAAGGGGCCACCGACGGTCTGCGCTTCGTGCAGTTCTACTTCGGTCTGCCGATCGCGATGGTGATTCTCGGCGTCACCATCGTGCCGTTCCTGCACGGCGCGAAGGTGTTCACCGCGTATGAGTTTCTCGAGAAGCGGTTTGATGCGAAGACGCGATCGCTGACGAGCTTTCTGTTTCTGCTCTCGCGTGGCATGTCCTGCGGGACGATCATCGCCGCCCCCAGCGTCGTCCTGTCTGCCATTTTCGGGTGGGACATCACGTGGTGCGTCGCCCTGATCGGTATTCCCACGGTGATCTACACGGTGCTGGGCGGCGTGCAGGCTGTGACTTGGGCAGACGTCAAGCAAATGGTGGTCATCGTTGGCGCACTCACCGCCATCGTGATCGCGCTTATCGTCAAGATGCCAGTCCCTCTTGACGATGCCTTCCGCATGGCGGGCGGCGCCGGCCGCATGCGTGTCTTCGACTTCAGCTTCTCGCTCACGGAGACGTACACGTTCTGGTCCGGCATCCTCGGCGGCACGTTCCTCATGCTGTCGTACTTCGGCACCGACCAGAGTCAGGTGCAGCGCTACCTGGCGGCCAAATCGGTCGACGAGGCGCGCAGTTCGCTGCTCATGAGCGCGTATTGGAAGATCCCGCTACAAGCCCTGATCCTGCTCATCGGCGTGCTGGTCTTCCTCTTTTATGTGTCGACGCCGGCGCCGATGCTCTTCAATCCGCGCCATGACGCGGTGCTGAAGCAGAAGGAGCCTGCAACCTACGCGGCGCTGGAGGCGCGGTACGAAGTCGCCCGCGTTAATCGTGTGACGCAATCGCAACGCGTCGTCGCCGCGCACGGGAATGCCCCGGCCGAAGCCATTGAGCAGGTGGCCTTCCGTGATCGGCAGCTCTCGCTCGACAGCGTGCGCAATGATGCGCTGGCCGCCGTTGCCCGTGTCACCGGAGAATCTTCACGCGACGTGAACTATGTCATGCCGCGCTTCGTCCTCGATCAGCTACCGCTCGGCTTCGCCGGCGTCTTCTTCGCGGCGGTCCTCGCCGCCGCCATGTCCAGTATCGCGGCCGAGCTGAACTCTCTCTCGACCGCCACCGTCGTCGACTTCTATCAGCGATGGGTCAAGCGTGAGGCGAGCGACACGCACTACTTGAACGTGTCGAAAACCGCGACCGCTATCTGGGGCGTCTTCGCCTGCGTCGTCGCCACCTACGCGGCGAACCTCGGCTCGCTCATCGAGGTCGTGAACCGCTTTGGTTCGTTCTTTTACGGCTCCATCCTTGGCGTATTCATCCTCGCCATGATTCCGCGCACGAACGCGCTCGGAGCGTTCGTCGGCTTGCTGAGTGGGATGGCCGCCGTCGCCGCGGTCTCGTTCGGGGCACCGAGTATCAGCTTCCTCTGGTACAACGTGATTGGGGCGGTGGTGGTCGTGGCGGTGGGTGCCGTTCTCAGTGTGGGCGGGGGAACCAAACAGCCAACTGCTTAGGACGCAGTTTGCGCCTACATCTTCGGCCGCACGACCGCCGCCTGCCCGTTCACCAGATTCGTCAGGATTCGCGCCGCGCCCGGCACGCCGTTCGGCAGCTGTCGGAACAGCGCCAACGTGACATAGACATAGCGCCCCTTGCCGAGTGGGGCCACGAGGAGGCCGCCCTGCTGCACGGGCTCGTTCGGATCGTTCATCGCCAGCAGCGGGGTGTAGCGCTTGTCGAACGTGCTCGGCATGTACGTGGCGCGCTCCTGCACCCAGTCGACCCAGTCGGCGGTGCCAATCCGGTTCGGGCCGATCAGCAACGGGCTCGTCGGCTGTAGCACGGTCACCGGTGCCTGCTCCATCGTGACGCGCGCCGCCGGGCGCGTCCACTGCATGGGGTACGGCAGCACGCTCGGGAATCGGTTCATGTCTTGGGCACCATACTGCACCACAAGTGTGCCGCCCTTGTTGGCGTAGTCGAGCAGACGCCCGTTGTTTCGCACCAGCGCGTCGCTGGCTTCATAGGCGCGCGGTCCTACCACGATGCTCGTGAAGCGCGATAGGTCGATGCTGTTCAGCATCGACGGTTCGATTTTTTCGACGGCGATGTCGAGCTGCTCGAGTGCCTCGAGTCCGGTATCACCGACACCCTTCACGTAACCCACGCGGGCGCGCGGCGGGAGCTTCACGCTCACGGCCGAGAGATACATGCCACTGCCGCCGTACAAGCGCATCGGCGTAATGTGGTCGTACTGGATATTGAACACGCTGCTCGTGCTCATCGCGCCGTCATGCAATGCGAGCGCCACCAGCTCCAAGCGGCCTTCCTTCACGATACCGCGCACACGGAAGGTGAGT
>JBBQAK010000254.1:0-5842 GCA_038316215.1 Gemmatimonadales bacterium
CATGGAGCTCGCCCTGGGATTGCCGCATCGGTTCATGCAGACAGACATCGTGTCGTTGCCGCTCGATCACAACGGCCCGCTGCGGGCGCTGCATGAGAGCATTGCGCGGAGCGGGTTGCCGTTCAAGCACGCACGGTTTCGCTTCACGCCGCACTGCACGCTGAGCTTCTACCCGACGCTCACGCCGGCGCGCGAACGCGAATTGCTGGCAATGCGCGTGAATGCTCCGGCGATCATCGAGCGGCTGCAGGTCTATCTCACGCGTGACCCACAGCCGTCCAAGCTGTTATTCGAGATCGCGCTGACCGGCGATGTTACGAGCAGCGCGTATCCGGGCGCAGCTTCTGATAGGTCGACATCGCGTGCTTAAGGCCAAGTAGCGCCGAGGCTTCGAGTTCATACTCGAGCTGCAGATCTCCCAGCTTCTCAGCATCATGTTGCGTGAGCTGACGCGATGCCTTCTCCGCGATGCTGTGGCGTCGGAGGTATTCACGCGCCGCCAGCCACATGGCGTTGGCGGCATGCCGGATGTTCGGATCATCGCTGATCGTGGCCTTCGAGCAGATCTTCTCGAAGTCGCGCACACACTCGGCGAGCGCCAGATCGATGTTGTCCACCATGGCGTGGGCTGCACCGAGCTCGGACTTCGCGACCGCCAAACCATTCAGGCGCGCGAGTCGTTCATGCTGACGACAGGTCTCCGACGCCGTGCGCGCGAGCGCGTCGCTGCAGTACATCGGCCCCTGCTGAGCAGCGGTCGGGTCGTCGAGCATCATCGAGGAAGCAGCTGCGCGGGAGGGAGGCATGATGGGGGCAAGAGTGGCCAGCGAGTCTGTGCGCCTGAAAACGAGTTCGAACAGGCTACCTATGGGATTTAGCGAACGCACCCGCTTCGTGGGTAGTGGGCGCGCGAAGGACGATACGTGAATCGACACAAGTCGGACCCGCTAATGCAGCGCATCCCGTATGCTTCATGCATGACTGCCCACAGCGATTTCTTCGAGCATCTGCTCATCGACACGACAGCGGCCGGCGTGCGCACCATCAGGCTGAACCGCCCCGAACGGCTCAATGCGGTGAATCCGCGGCTCGCGGACGAACTCCCGATCGCCATGGCGCAGGCGGCACGTGATGATGCGGTCCGGGTGGTGGTGATCACCGGTGCGGGACGGGGATTTTGCGCCGGTCTCGATCTCGGTGAACAGGGGCGGCTCGATGCCGCCGATCGCGCCACGCGGTTGGATCCCTACTACTGGGTGGGGCGATGGGTGCAGTCGATCACGTCGTGCGAGAAGCCGGTAATTGCGGCGGTGAACGGTGCAGCTGCTGGCGCCGGTTTCGGACTCGCGCTCGCCTGCGATCTCCGCCTGGTGAGCGCCAGTGCAACCGTCACTGCGGGCTACGTACGACGCGGATTGTCACCCGATGCCGGCGTGACGTGGTTTCTGCCCCGGTTGATCGGCCACGCGCGCGCCGCCGACATTATTCTCACCGGACGCGATGTGCGCGCCGATGAAGCCGAGCGGATTGGTCTCGCGACGTCGATACTGCCGGATGACCTGTTCGCCGATGGTGTGCAGCGATACGCGGCGCAGTTGGCCGCGGGTCCGCCCCTCGCGCTGGCGCTGTCGAAGCGATTGTTGCTCGCCAGCCCAGACGCCACGCTCGACGCGCAACTCCGCGAAGAGTTCACGCACATCAAGAGCTGCTTCGCGAGTGCCGATGTGCGCGAAGCGATGGCGGCGTTCAAGGAAAAGCGCGTCCCCACGTTCGAGGGGCGCTGATCCCCGACCTGACGCGAATCAGCTCGGGTGATTCCGCCCGGGGTTATAGCGCAGGCTGCCGGGCAGGGAGTTGAGCAGCGGCCCCAGTTCAGTGGCACGTGCGAGGGTCGTCACGAACGTGAGTCCGTCTAACGATACGACCAGCAACCCAGAGATGCCGTAGGCGACCACGCAGCCGCCGTCGGCATGAATGACATTGCCGGAGGCGTCGACGCAGTGCACGTGACCCATGACGCCGTTGCCGGTATCGTCGAGATCGCGCACGCGGCGCAGCGCGGCCCATGTGCCGACATCGTCCCAGTCACACTCGGTGGGCAGCACGACCACGTTGCGACTGCGTTCGAGCAAGCCGCGGTCGATCGACACCGACGTGACCAGCTCGGCGAAGCTCGTCATGTCGCCGGCGGCAAGTTTGGGTAGCCCGTACTGCAGTTCACTGGTGTTTGCTTCGAGTTCTTCGAGGACGACCCGCGCGCGCCACACGAAAATACCAGTGTTCCAGAGCGCTCCTTTGTCGATGAGCGTATCGGCCAGTACGTCGGTCGGCTTCTCGACAAAGTGCTCGACACGGCAGGCGCCACCTTCAGCCCGCGACACGAACGGATCGAACGGGGCGCCGGGCTGCAGGTAGCCGAACCCCGTCTCGCAGCGGGTGGGTGTGGCACCGAGAACGACCAGCACGGGCTCCGACGCCGCAATCGTGGCGGCGCGTCGGAGTGCCTCGCGGAACACGCCCGGAAAACCGACCGAGAGGTCGGCGTGCAGCGCGCAGAACACGGTTTCCGGCCCGGCGCGCTTGGCGACTTCCTGCGCCCCCCAGGCCAGCGCCGCCGCCGTGCCGAGTGGGCGCGGCTCGATGAGCATATTGGCGCGCGGGACTTCAGGGATCGCCTCATGCAGCGCGTCGGCAATGTCGGCGCTGGTGACCACCAGCACCCGTTCGGGGGGCACGAGCGGCGCGAGGCGCGCGATCGTGTCCGCTATAAGCGGCCGTTCATTGACGAGGGCCAGCAGCTGTTTTGGGCGCTTGGGCGTACTGAGCGGCCAGAAGCGGGTGCCGATGCCGCCGGCGAAGACAACGGCCCAGAGTGCAGTCCGTGTTTCGAGAAGGGGATCGACCTCAAACTCCTCCATGGTGTCCGCGATCGGCAACGATTCGACGATCACGGGGGGCGCAACATGAGGAGCGACAGCGCGGGGCTCAGGCATCGTGGCAGCGGAGTGAAGAACACGAAGGGCGGGCCGCGAACGCAAACGCCCGTGGCAACTGGCGCATCTGCGCGGCTACGAACAACATACTCCACTCATGCTCACCCTGCACCTCACCAACGGCGACTCGGCAGCGAGCGCCCTCGCGCGTTCGGGCCTTCCGGGCGACATCGTCTCGTGGCGCGACCTGCTGCACGATGGTCCGGTGCCGTCCGATGACGACCTCGGCGCTTTCCATCGAGTCCGCGCTGCGTTTCTCGCCAGCCGGGGATGGTCACCTGAGGCGGCCGCGATCTCCGACTTCGAACAGCGCGATGCGCGGCTGGACGATGTGAGCGCCGGCGATGAGGTGGTGTTGTGGTTCGAGCCTGATCTGTACGATCAGCTGCAACTGATTCAGATCCTGGCGCGCTTCGAGCGACGGGCGGAGCCCACGCGCCCGAGCCTCTCAATCGTGCCGGCGGATTGCTATCTCGGCCCGATGTTGCCGGAGAAGTTCGCGCCGCTGTACACGGCGCGGCGCGTCATTACCTCGCACGATCTGGTGCATGGCGGCGTGGCTTGGCGTGCGTTCACGGCGCGAACGCCCGACCACCTGCTGGACGTGACCAACCGCCTTGATCGTGAGGTCACGGCGCGCACGTACACGGCCGACGATCACGTGCGACTGCCGCATCTGGTGGCCGCGTTGCGTCGTCAACTCGAGGAGTATCCTGACATCGACTGCGGGCTCTCGCGCAGCGAGCGACAGCTGTGTGAAGCGCTCGCGCCGGGTACCATCACGCTGGGCAAGCTATTCACGGCGCATCAGGCCACCGAGTCGTGGGTGTGGCTCGGTGACCGGAGCTTTGCGTGGTACGCCGAGCGTCTCAGTGACTGCGCGCATCCGATCGTGGTGCATACGAACGGCTCCCGGGTCATCGCGCCGCGCCGCGATCCCGATGGTCGTGCGTTTTGGGAGCGTTCCGTCCAGCTGACGCCATTTGGACAGGATGTGGTACGTGCCCGCGCCGACGCGGTGCGGGCCAACGGCATCGATCGATGGATCGGTGGTACGCAGTGTACGAACGCGCAATACTGGCGCTGGGACGCGCGCACGCAACGCACCGAACAGTTTCCCCGCCCGTAATGGACGCACACGCCGACCACGACGCCGAGCTGTTGGCCATGCTCGAAGCAGACACGACGCTCGACGCGGCACGGCCGATCCTCGAGCTGGCAGCCAGCTATTTCGCCGACACGCGTCGCGGTGAGGGGCCCGTGTCCACGTGGCACAGTGCGCAGGTGATTGCCGATCGCTTGGCCGGACCGATGCCGCGCGGACCGCGTGCGTTGCCGGATGTGGCGCGTCGCCTGTCGTCGTTGCTGCTGGACGACGTGAACCGCCTGGCGCATCCGATGTACATCGGCCATCAGGTGTCGGCGCCGCTGCCGGCGGCCGTATGGACGGAGGCGTTGATCAGTGCCCTCAATCAATCACAGGCGGTGCGCGAGATGTCCCCGTCGTTCACGCCGCTGGAGCATCAGGTGATTGCGTGGATGACCGACCTGGTGGGGTGGGATGAGCAGGCTGGTGGCACGATGACGTCGGGCGGTACCGAAGCGACGTTCGCTGCGCTGCTGGCGGCCCGCAGTCGCGCTGTGCCCGACGTTTGGACCAACGGATTGGGCGTGAACGCACCGGTGATCGTGTGCGGCGAACATGCGCACTACGCGGTGTCTCGCGCGGCCGGTGAGATGGGACTGGGCCTGACGCGTGTCATCGTGATTCCGTCGCGCGAGCTCCGGATGGACACCGACGCGTTGCGGGCACGCCTCGAGACGTTGCGTACGGCGGGCACGCGAGTGATGGCGGTGGTCGCGACGGCGGGGTGCACCGCCACCGGCAGCTTCGATGATCTGACAGTGATCGCCGATCTGTGCGACGAGTTCGCCGACGACCGCGGCCCACTCTGGCTGCACGTCGATGCGGCGCATGGCGGCGCCGCAATGCTCTCGCCGCGGCATCAGCATCGTGTGCAGGGTCTCGTGCGTGCACGGTCGCTGGCGTGGGACCCACACAAGACCCTGTTGCTGCCACTCTCGGCCGGGATGGTGTTGGTCCGCCATCAGGATGATCTCACGCGCGCCTTCACCCAGGAGGCGCCGTATCTCTTCAGCTCAGGATCGGACGCGCAGATCTGGGATCTGGGTCCGCGGTCCTTTCAGTGTTCTCGTCGCGCCGATGTCCTGAAGCTGTGGGTCGCGATCGAGCGCTACGGGTCGGAGAATCTGGCGCGCCTGTACGATCGGCTCTGTCGCATGGCGCAGACGCTGCACAGCCTGCTCAGCGCACACAGCGATTTCGTACCGTTGCATGAGCCGATGTCGAATATTCTCTGCTTTGCGTGGAGGCCGGCGGGTGTGGCCCTGGCCGATCTCGACACGCTGACGGACGCGCTGCGCGAGCGCTACAACCGCTCGGGACGCGGTTGGATTACGGCCACCACGCTGGACGGTCATCGCGTGTTGCGTATTACCGTAATGAACGCGCGCACGAACGAGACCCATCTCGCGAAGCTGGTGGACGGGCTGGTGGCAGAGGCCGCGCTGATTCTGCACCGGCACTGACGGTCACGCAGCCCCTCGCGCTGGCACTAGCATTTCGGCCTCTGCGGTCGCATTTGTGTTCTGACGCAAATCCTGCCCCCTTCCCGGTTCATGAGAAAACCAACATGCGTTACGCCCTCTTGACCGTTGGCGGCGGTGCAGCGCTTGGCCTGCTGCTCACCAGCTGCGCGCCGTCCTCGCTCGCTCGCCGCGCCATCAATCCGCCCGGCATCTCACCGCTCGTTCCGGCGTACTCGGTC
>JBBQAK010000463.1:0-2615 GCA_038316215.1 Gemmatimonadales bacterium
GGCCAATCAGGATGTGCTGGCCAGTGAAGAGGCCGATGAGATGGTACGCATGGCCGAAGCAATCGCTTCTCCGCGAGATGGGGGGGCCGTGCGCGCGGCCATGGCCACTCGACTCTGGGGATGCGACGCGTCCACCGTGGCCGATACGCTGCGCAACGACGTCGATGGCGCGTGGAACGGCGTGCTGGATCGGCTGGTTCGGGCGCGAACGATATGGCTGCGGCACGGCGGCGCGACGGCACTGGCGTGGCTGCTGCACGAGTGCGGCGCCACCGCGCGTCTGCTTTCGATGCAGGGCGGCGAACGACGGGTCACGAACGTGCGCCACGTCCTCGAAATCATTCAGGAAGCGGATGCCGTGTCGGCTCTCACACCCGATGCAGTGCTGGGTTGGGTCGCGAGCGAACGCGCATCGGTGATCACGCCGGAACGCCGGGAGATGCGCCTGGAAAGCGACGCCGATGCCGTGCAGATCCTCACCATTCACAAGGCGAAGGGGCTGCAGTGGCCGGTGGTCTTCTGCCCCACGCTGTGGAACAGTAGATCGTTTACGACGAAGGCCCTCGATGTGCCGTATTCGCTCACCCCGTTCGACGACGGAATGGTGCTCGATATAAACTCGCCCCGGTACGAGGAGCGCAGCAAAAAGAAGGATCTTGAACAGCTGAGCGAAGACCTGCGACTCGCGTATGTCGCGCTCACGCGCGCCGAGTCCCGTTGTTACGTCACGTGGGGCAACTTCTCCGCGGCGGCAGACTCCGCGCTTGGGTGGCTCATTCAAGGTGGTGGTGATAGCGTGAGCCCGGACGCCATTCACGGGCTCGTGGCCGAGAATTCAGACACCATGGCGATCGCCGATGTCGTCCTGCAGTCGCGCGCCACGCCAACACCACCGACCACCTCGACAAACCCGCCGCGAGCACCGTTGCAGTTCACGACAGCGCCTGGTCAGCTCGCCATTTGGCGTAGCAGCAGCTTCACGATGCTCACGCGCAATGTGTCGCACGTGGACAGCCGGGATGTCGACGACATCCTGTTGCCCAACGACGTGCGGCGTACCGCTGCGCACGTGCCTGGATTCCGCGGCGTACCAGCTGGTGCGGACATCGGCAACGTGCTCCACGGCCTGTTCGAACACACGGACTTCACCATCCCGGGTGCGATCACCGACGCCGAGGTGGAGAACGCCTTGCGCGACTACGGGGTGCCGGTGCCATTCGACGCGCGGTGGACGCCGGCGCACATTCGGGAGATGATCGCCACGGTGTGCTCCGCCGAGATCCCTCACGCGGGCTTTGCGCTCGCGGCGGTCCCTCGCGATGCCACGCTGCGCGAGTGGCGATTCTCCATGCCGGTGCACGACTTTTCGCTCGTGGCCATGGCCGACGCCCTCGCTGCGCACGGGTCACCCCATGCGCAGGCGTACGCGCCGCTGCTTCGTCGGCTGCGCGATGACCAGTTCCGTGGGTATCTCACGGGCTCCATCGACCTCGCCTTCGAACACGACAGTCGTTGGCACATTCTCGACTGGAAGTCGAACTGGCTGGGCGCCGATACTGCCGACTATGCGACCGACGCGCTTGAGCACGCGATGCATGCCGCACACTACACATTGCAGTACCACGTGTATCTGGTGGCGCTGCACCGGCATCTGCGCGCGCGGCAGCGTGGGTACGACGCCAGTAAACACTGGGGACAGGTCACCTACGCGTTCCTGCGCGGTATTGCCGGCACGGGACGCGAGGGCTGGTTCACCGATACTCCAACGCCAGCGCTGCTTCACGCGCTCGATCGTGCCTTCGGAGGCACGCCATGAGTACCAGTATGAGCCTCACCGCCTTCTTCGACGCCGCCGTCGAGCACTATCTGCTCTCCACCAGCGATCGGGTGCTCGGCGAACTCACGTTGCGTCGCGCCGGAATGGTCGGTGACGTGGCGACACCGGTTGCCGTGGCCGTCGCACTGCTGGCGCGCGCGCGGGACGACGGCCACAGCGCCCTGTCGCTGACCGATCTCGCCGCCGAAGCGGCTGACCTTGCCCGGGAACTCACGGCTGTGGTTGGCGCCGCGGACATCTGTACGTTGCTCCAGGGTCGCGATGCCGCCTGGTGGCGCACTGCGCTGGAAGCCGTGCCATCGGTGGTGCCGTCGGCGCTGGTGTTGCACGGGACGCTTGTGCAGTTCCGTCGATACTTCGAGGCCGAACAGCGCATCGTGGCGCGCATTTGCGCGTCGCTTGCCCACGATGGCCCTACCTTTCGCGTGATTACCGGCGGTCCGGGCACCGGAAAAACCACCCGCATCGCGGCACTGCTCGTGGAAACGCTCGCGCGCGATCCCGAGCTCCGCGTGGCACTGGCGGCGCCTACCGGAAAGGCGGCGGCGCGGCTCTCGGAATCAGTCCGTCTGCGACTGGATGCACTGAAGGCATCGCCCGAGGTTCGCGCGCGTGTGCCGCACAGCGCGCACACGGTGCATCGCCTGTTGGGCTACCAGCCCGACCGTGATCGTTTCTGGTCGCGAGCGGGTACACCGTTGCCGTATGACCTTGTGATTCTCGATGAAGCGAGCATGGTGGACGTGCTGCTCATGGATGCGCTCATCGCGGCGCTCCC
>JBBQAK010000352.1:0-4313 GCA_038316215.1 Gemmatimonadales bacterium
GCGGCACGGGGCGTTAGTTCCGCAAGCCCACCGGGAGCCATCCCCGCCGAATCGTGCTGCATCTGAAACGTCGAGAGCAGGTTGCCATTCGGCAAACGCCAGAAGCTATGCGGATGCATCAACCCGGCGATGTCACCGAACTGCGCGGCCACACGCGGCGCGCGAGGATTCGATAAGTCGAACACGAACGACTGTCCGGAGCGAAAGCCGTTGGCGAAGAGACGCTCATCCGCCGGCATGTCGTGCTCGGTGTGATGCGGCCCGTTCGCGCGCCCAGGGACCGCGACGGTGGTGACGAGCGCCCCATAGCGCGCGGCCTTCGCATTTTCGCGGATGTCGTACACCGCGAGAAAATCCGGCCCACTGCTGTCGGCCGAGGCGGTCCAGAGATACAGATACTCACTTGAGGCGAGCGGGCGGGCAGCGGCGGGGCGCTGCGCGGACAGTGCCGTCGCCGATACGACTGCGGCAACAGCGACAAAGACGGTGCGGCGTGAGATCAGCATGCGCTGATTCTACCGCGCACGTTCAGGCACGCAACGCTTTCGCCAGCACGCGATCAAGCGCATTCGCGAACTGCTGCTTCTCGCGCGCGCCATAGGTGCCGTGGCCGCCGGTTTCTACGCCCGATCCGCGTAGTCCTTCCATGAAATTGCGCACCGAAAGCCGTTCGCCGATGCTTTCCTCGGTGTACAGCTCGCCGCGCGGGTCGATCACGTAGATACGATTGGGCACCAGAATCGCCGCGAGTGGAATATCGGCGGTAATCACAACGTCTCCGGCCACCGCATGCGAGGCAATGTAGGCGTCGGCCACATCGGCACCGCCGTCCACGCGTACCGCCGACAGCTTGGCGTATCCCACGGGGAGAATGAGCCGCTGATTCGCGACAAGAATGGTCTCGAGCGCGAGTCGATCACAGGCGCGATAGCAGACCTCTTTCACATCACGCGGAGCGGCGTCGGCGTCAAGCCAGAGTGTGGGCATTGGTTGGCCGAAGGTAGGCAACTACTCCGCGGGAGTCGGACGGGCCGCCACGATCTCGGCCTTCTCGCGAAACGTGAATGTCCGGCCACACTGCGTGCAGATGTAACTGCCCGTGCGCGCACCAAGATCGTACTCCTTGGCAAAGGCGGGGTGATCGCAGGGCTTCGTGCCCCATTCCTGTTGGAGGGCAACAGCTCGCTTCTTCTGCATCGGGACGGGCTCGAGGGCGGACGTGGGACAGACCAGACGATACAATGCTGAAAGCTATCACCCTCCGTCCCGAACCGGCCGGCCCATGCGCAGTCCTTGAGCTGGTTGTGCCACAGGATCTCGCCAGATGATGGGTCGAGACAGAACGCGTCGCCAGTTATCGCCGATGCTGCTGAAGACGTGCCAACCTAGGCATCGGATATCTCGTCCTCGACCGCGTCCGTCTCCATGACCTCCGCGAGCACGGCCCGCGCCTCGTCGACGAACGCCTCCGGTACCAGCACCGACACGCCGCGCGCCGTCGCGCCCTGAAAGCCAGGCCCGAATATCCCTACGGTGTCATTGTTGTCGCGCATGGCTGGAATCTCAGCCGATTCGAGACGGGCCATCGTGAGGTCAGCTTCGAAACCGGAAGCGTAGGTCACAAGCACATGCCAAGCATTCGTCATGGTGCGGCTCCGTTGAAGAGTGTCGCTCAGCGCGCTTTTTTTGCCGCTTTCTTTGCCGCTTTCTTTGCGGGCTTCGGTTTGGGCGTTGGCAGCTCGGCCGCCGTCGCCCGCATCAACGCCACGATCAGCTCCTGGTCCTCGAGCTGTTCGGTAATCAGCAATTGCGGTTTGGCGCCCGGATACGGGGGCGCTTCCGTGACCACGCCCAGCAGGGCGCGACCAGCCACCGTCGGTTTCACGAACAGCTGATTGTCGCACACCAACGCCACGATCTTCTCGTCGATGTACATCGCGTACTCGCCGAACATCTTCTTGAACGTGACCGCGCCCGCGCCGTGCATCTGGTCACGCACGTACTCCACGAAACTGAGATCCGACGCCATCGATCACTCCGAGCGAATACGTGAAGAACCAAACAGCCCCCGAGCCTCTACAGGATCGGGGGCTGCGTACTTCTTACTCCCTACTCCCTACTGCCTACTGCCTACTGCCTACTGCCCCAAATTACATCGCCAGCGTCTGCAGATCCTGCAGCGCCTTCTTGAGCAAGTCCGTCTTCTTCGGGTCGCAGCTGCGGTTGGACTCCACGTCCGTCACGAGCTTGCTCAGCGTGGCGTTGCGCGCCGCGCCCGACGACCTCTCCGCGCTCGAGATCGACGAGCGGATCTCGGAGATCTTCGCCGGCGCCACGCAGCCCTTCCGCTCCAGCTGATCCGTATACGCCTTCGCCAGCGCGAAGCTGGGCGGCCACGAAATCTTCGGCTGACCCTGCGCGTTCAGGTACTCCCACTTCACGGTGTTCGACGCATCGATTTCGTTCTGCGAGATGAACTCGCTGGGCACGAGTTCCGCCACGTCGAGACCGCGCGCGATTTCCGAGCTCACGATCGAACCGTTGTACCAGTACACCGACCACGAGCCACCCATCGCCATACGCGTGGAGTCCACCGGGCCACGATCGAACGAGGCGATTTCTTTCGGCTTCGACGGGTCCGTCCAATCGAACACCGAGATGCCGCCCTGGTACCACGACTGCACCATCACGTCGCGACCCGGGATCGGAATCAGCGAGCCGTTGTGCGAGACGCAGTTTTCGTTCGACGTCTGGTACGTGGGAATCTTGTAATAGCTCCTGAACACGAGCTTCTTGTTCACGATCGAGAAAATCGCGTTCGCGCCCCATTCCGGCTTGTCACCGGCGCGGCACTTGGGCGACGAACCACCGCCCCACTCGTCCGAGAACAGCATCTGCGTGCCGTCATTGTTGAACGTCGCCGAATGCCAGTAGGCGAAGTTCGAGTCGGCTGCCGCGTCGAGACGCACCGGCGCCACTGGGTTGCTGATGTCGATCAGCAGCCCATGGCCTTCACACGCGCCGCCAGCCAATCCCAGCGCCGGGTACACCGTGATATCGTGGCACTGCGAACGCTCGCCACCACGACCGCCACCACCCGCTGCACCGGCGAACATGCGCGTGACCGCACCCTGCACCATGCCACGTACCGCCGCGCTGTCGGCCGCGTTGGCGGTCGATCCGCCACGCGCCTTCGTCACGCTGTCGAGCATCGGGCGAACCACCTGCGGAGGCACGACCATATCCATGCCCGACTGTGGATTCTTCGCGATGAACGCACCCGCGGCCTTGGCCGTGGCGAGCGTCTTCGCCGCCGCTTCCTTGTCGGCATCGGAGAGACCGTGGGCCGGCGCCGCACCGAGACCAGCGAAGATGTTGGCGCGACCGACAACCGCCGCGCTGGCCGGGTTGGCGAGCGGCACCTTGATGATCTCGATGCGCAGACGCGACGAGTTCGGATCATCCGCCGCCAGATCGGCTTCGCAGCCTGCGAGCTCGGTTTTCGGACGGATCCCCGACGAACCGGAAACGTAGATGTACACGTTCTCCTTGTCCTTCGGATCCTCGAGCACCGTGTGCGTATGCGAGCCACGGCACGTCTGCACGTTCGCGATCAGCTTCGGGTTGCGAATGTCGCTGATGTCGAACACGCGCACACCACGCATGCGCTCCTTGCTCACGGGATCAGGCACGCCACCCGGCTTGCAGTCCACGCGGCCGTTGTTCGCTTCGGCCGACATGAACATCAGGTTCTTATATACCGAGATGTCGTTCTGCGACGCGGGGCACGTGTAGGCCACCACGAGCGTCGGCTTGGCCGGGTTCGAGATGTCCCAGATCACCGGGCCGTTGTAATTACCCTGGATCGCATACTTGCCGGTGAAGGCGAGGTCGGAGTTCGTGATGCCCAGGAAGCCCGGCGGCGAGACCGCCTTGGCCACGACCTTCATATTCGAGATCGCTTCGCCGGCGTCGAATAAACCGGCCTTGAGGCCGACGCGCGGATCGTTCATCGGCGTCGGTGCCGTCTTGGGCTTCGACGGCGCGCACGCCGCGAGGCCCAGCAGCGCCACGGCCGCGTAGCCTGTGACAACACTCGCCCCGCGACGACGCGGAAGTGCTTCTGACATGTCTGTTCCTGTGTGCAAAAGGTGGTGGTCATCCAACGACATCACGTCCAACATCACGCCGGCGGCGCGAATCCCATCTCCAACATCATCGTGAACATGCGCTTGATCTCGGTACTCTGATCGACTTCCACATCGTTCGCGAACTTGAACACCGTTTCGTCCTGCCCCGCGCCCTGTGCCGCG
>JBBQAK010000397.1:0-3739 GCA_038316215.1 Gemmatimonadales bacterium
TTGGTGCCCACCAATCCACTCGCCACGCGGGTCCTCCGCACACCGAGCGTGACCACGCAACAAATTGACGGTGGACTGGATCTGGCCCTCACCGGCAAGAAGACGTGGCATCGGCTCATTCCGTCGTTGAATGGTGGCGCCGGTATCGTGAGCGATTTCGCGGCGGTTGATACGGGCTCGTATCGGTTCGGCACGAAGTTTTCCTTCTCGTACGGACTCGGCCTGCGCTACCTCCCGCGCAAGGGGCCGATGCTCCGCATGGATCTCACGAACTTCCTGTGGCAGTACGACTATCCCGACCGCTATTTCGTGAGGGCGGCGGACACGACGTCGGTGCTGACCAACACGCGCAACCGCTCCGCGTGGCGCGGGTCGCGTACCGTCACGATCGGCGTGACGCTGCCGCTGTTCCGCTAAACGGGCATGCCGCGCACGTCAATTACTCGCCGCGTGACGTTCGCAGCGGCCCATCGCTATCGTCGCCCCGATTGGAGCGATCAGGACAACATCGACGTGTTCGGCGCGTGCGCACACCCGAACTATCACGGTCACACGTACGTGTGCGATGTGACCGTGGCCGGACCGGTCGACGAAGAAACCGGGTTTGTGGTCGACCTCGGATTTCTCGACCGCGTGCTGCAGCGCGAAGTGCGCGACCGGTTCGATCATCGGAATATCAATCTTGACGTACCGGAATTCGGCGAGGGTCGTCTCATTCCCACCGGCGAGAACGTGTCGCGCTTTATCTGCGAGCGCGTGCAAGGCGCGCTCGCACGCACGACGGCGGTTGTGATTCGCGTACATCTGGCCGAGGATACGACGCTGAGCAGTACGTACGAGGTGGACGCATGATGATGCCGTCGAGACACGGGACCACCGTGTTGGCGCTATCCATTGGCGCCGCGCTGTCGGCCGGATGTGCGCGCGGCACCGGGGCAACGGTCGAGGCGGCGCGTCCGGAGCCCACTGCTCCGCTCATGATGCCAGCTGCGATGGTCCCGGCGCCCACGACACAGTCGGTGTTGCAGGGCATCGTGGATTCCGTGCTCGCGGCACCGATGTGGCGCAATGCGCGCTGGGGGCTGCTCATCGTCGACGCCGAGCGTGGCGATACGATTCTGAGCAACGATGCCGACAAGCTGTTCATGCCTGCGTCGAACGAGAAGCTGCTGACCGGTGCGATTGCGTTGCAGACACTGGGCCCTGACCATCGTTGGCGTACGCCGGTCCTGCTACACGGGCGCCAGCGCGGACGTGTGTGGCAGGGTGACCTGCTGGTATCAGGCAGTGGCGATCCAGGAGTGAGCGATTCGCTAAGCGGCGGTCAGGCGATGAACGCGTTCACACCGGTGCGCGATGCGCTGGCGGCCCGTGGCATCACGCGCATTACCGGTCGCGTGCGTGCCATTGGCGATGCGTTCCCGGGGCTCACGACCGGATTCGGCTGGGCGTACGACGATTTCGATGCCGCGTACAGCGCGGCGATTGATGAGTTGATGTTCAACGAAGGCGTCCTCGTGCTGAAGGCGCGGGCGGCGACGCGTGTGGGTGGCGCGGTCGCGGTGACGAGTGCGCCGACGCGCTCGTATCCGCGCCTGCTGGTGCAGGCCACCACGCGCGATTCGGTGGCCGTGATGGCCGGTGGCATGCGACCTCCCCGCCTTGAGGCCGTGTACGACAGCATCGGCGACCGGGTGGTGGTCACCGGTACGTTGGCGCTCGGCGACAGCGCGTCGATCACGCTGTCGTATCGTCATCCGAACGACGCGTATGTGGCGGCGCTCACGCAGTCGTTGGAAGACGGCGGTATCCGTGTCACCGGCCGTACCGTGGCGAAGGCGGATACGCTTCGTCGCGCGGCCGATACCGTGGTCGTGCTGCAGTCAGCGCCGCTGTCGGATGTGCTCCGCCGTATGCAGAAGCCTTCACAGAATCAGATTGCCGAACTGTTGTTCCGTACGTCGGGACTCAGGGCGAGCGGCGACGGATCGGCCGACAGCGCACGCGCGGTGGGTGTGCGCACTTTGGCGGGATGGGGCGTCACCCTCGCTGACGCGGCGTATCGTGACGGGAGTGGGTTGTCGCGCCACGACTACGTGACGCCGCGGGCGATCGTGAAGGTGCTCGATGCGATGCGACGGTCACCGTGGTTCGCGACCTATCGCGATGCGTTGCCGATCGCCGGCGTGGACGGCACGATCGGCAATCGTATGAAGGGGACGCCGGCCGCGGGCAACGCGCGCGCCAAGACGGGCACGGTCGACAAGGCGCGCTCGCTCTCAGGCTACGTGACCACCGCGGATGGTCGCTTGGTGATGTTCTCCATGCTGAGCAACAACTTCACCGTGCCCACCCGTGAAGTGGAGCGCGTACAGGACATGCTGGTGACGACGCTGGCGGGTCGGCCGTTGGGCAACATCGCGCCGCGAGCACAACGTTGACGAACGCCTTCGCCGGCGCATCACTGCAGGGAGGTCACGTGCCACTGTCGTTCGACGAAGCGCTCGATGCCATTCTGCTCCAGGCCGATGGTCGCACCACCTCGCTGGAGCACGTCGCGCTTGCCGAGTCGCTGGGGCGCGCATTGAGTGCGCCCGTGCGCAGTCGCGTGGCCCTGCCTCCGTGGGACAATGCCGGCATGGACGGCTACGCGGTGAAGCGGGCGGATATCCTGGGCGCGACGCGCGCCGTGCCGCGGGTGCTGCCGGTGCTCGGGATGAGCGCGGCCGGCGCCGATGCCACCGCGCTGCCGTGGGTGCAGCAGGGCACGGCGTTGCGCATCATGACCGGTGCACCGATGCCGCCGGGTGCCGACGCGGTCATTCGCATTGAAGACACCGACGAAGGTCTCGAGCAGGTCACCGTGTACGACGATCGCGACGCCAACGGCCGCGCGAACGTGCGGCCGCGCGGCGAAGACGTCTCGGCTGGCAGTGAACTCTTCGCGCCGGGCACGACGATTGGTGCGGCGCATTTGGGCGTGCTGGCTAGTATCGGCGCGCAGACGGTGCCGGTGCATCGCGCACCGCGGGTGACGATCGTCTCAAGCGGCGACGAGTTGGTCATGCTGGACCGGTTCGACGAGGTGGAGGCGGGACAGCGCATCGTGTCCTCGTCGAGTTACGCGCTGCCGGCGCTGCTGCGGTCGGCCGGCGCCGACGTGCGTACCCTGCCGCTGGTGCCCGACACGCTGAGCGCGCTCACCAGCGCGCTCGCGGGTGCGCTCGACGACGGTTGCGACCTGCTGGTCACGACGGGCGGCGTCTCGGTGGGCGCGCATGACTACACCCGCGACGCACTCGCCGCGCTTGGGGGGCGACAGACGTTCTGGCGCGCGCGCATTCGCCCCGGCGGACCGATCGGCACCGGTACGGTGCGCGACGTGCCGTGGCTCGGTTTGCCCGGTAATCCGGTGTCGACGATGGTGACTGGTTCGCTGTTCGCATGGCCGTTGATTCGCCTGCTGGGTGGACATGCCGGTTGTCGTCCGCTGCGCATTCCGGTGCGCTTTCTCGACAGCGCCGACACACCGGCGGTGCTCACCCATTTCCTGCGCGTCGTCGTGTCGGCTGGTGCCGACGGGATGCCCGAAGCGCGACTCGCCGGACCGCAGGGCTCCAACCTGCTACGCACGATGGCCCTCGCCAACGCGCTGCTGATGATTCCGCCCGTGGTCTCTCGGGCCGACGCCGGCATGCACTTCACCGCCATCCTGTTGCCCGACGTTCCCCTGATGACC
>JBBQAK010000381.1:0-3951 GCA_038316215.1 Gemmatimonadales bacterium
GGACTGATCCGCACTGGGCGGTCCATCCCGGAGCAACCGGAGCGCCGCGGCGCTCCGGAATTCGAAGTACTGCGAACGGGGATGCGCACCATGGCACAGGAACTCGAAACGGGACGACGGCAGGCGCTCGAGGCCGAGCGCGCCGAGGCGTTCCGCGAGTCCGCGCGCCGGTTTGCGCATGAGCTGAAGAATCCGCTCACGCCGATCCGCTTTGCGGTCGATCGGCTGCGCCGTGCGGCCCCCGATGAGCTGCGTGACACGGTGGAAGTATTGGCCGAAGAGGCGGCTCGTCTCGAAACCATGGCGAAGAGTTTCGCGCAGTTCGGTCGCCTCCCCGATGGCCCCGCTGCTGACATCGACGTGTGGGAGCTCGTCACGCGTGTCGCGCGCAGCACCGTCCCCGAACGGCTCACCGTCGCCATCACCGCCGATGACGCACTCCCACTCGTTCACGGTTACCACGAGCCCCTCGTACGCGCCGTGACGAATGTGCTGATGAACGCCGTCGATGCCTGCGGTCCATCCGGCAGCATCGACATCGGGATTCGCTACGCAGCGGATCAGGTTACAATCACCGTTCGCGACAGCGGCTGCGGTATCGCGCCAGACGCCCTCGCGCACATTTTTGATCCGTATGTGACGACGAAACCGGGCGGCACCGGCCTCGGTCTCGCCATCGCTCGCCAGACCGTCGAGGCGCACCGCGGTACCATCAGCGCCGTCAGCGCGCGCGGTGAGGGAACGGAAATCACCGTGCGCATCCCAATCCGTGAAACGCAGCACTTCACGTCGAAGCTGCTTTCCGAACCTACCAAGATCGAGGCGGATATCTGATGAACTTTCAGGATGCGAGCAACGCGGCGGAGGGTGCGCAGACGCTCCGCGATGCGCTTAATGCCGCCAATGATGCCTCGAGAACCACGCAAAATGCGACGCAGAGCGGGGACGCAGGTGCGCCGGGGACAACGAGCGGCAGTCAACCGATCATCATTACGCGAGACGGCGAGCGCCCCGTCTCGATCGACATGAAGGACGGCAACTTGGTCATCAGCCAAGCTGGCAACACAAAGGTCATTCCGTGGCGCGAGGCGGTTCCAGCCGGGGCGGTGCAAATCGCGTGGACCATTCCTGCCACTCTTTTCATCCTCCTCATTGGGTGGCCGCTCACACGCGCCGCGGTAGGCTGGATCCGGCGCCGTTCCGCCGTCAACCAAGACACGGCCGCGCTCGAGGCGCGTCTGCAGGCGCGCTTCGCCTCCATGGAAACCAACATCGACACGGTCGCGGTCGAGATGGAGAAGCTGGCCGAGGGTCAGCGGTTCACGAATCGGCTGATCTCCGAGCGTCCCGTCGGCGCCGTGCCGGTACCGGCGTCGGCGAACATGCCCGTCGGCGCCGCTCGCCCGTAGGCCGCTCACGACATGCCGAGCGTCCTGATCGTCGACGACGAACCGAATATCCGACGCATGGTCGGCGCGCTGCTGAGTGCCGAAGGGTACGACGTGCGCGATGCCGCCAACGGGACAACCGGGCTGGCGCTCGCCGAAGCCAACGAGCCGGATGTCGCCCTCGTGGACCTCATGATGCCGGGCGATCTCGATGGACTCGCGCTGCTGCAGAAGCTGCGTGAACGACGGCCGGACATGCCCGTGGTCATGATGAGTGGACGCGCCGCGTTGACCGATGCCGTGCGCGCCACGAAACTCGGTGCCTTCACCTTTCTCGAAAAGCCGCTCACCCCCGAGGGCGTGCTGCTCGCGCTCGCCTCGGCGTTCGAGCTGCGTCAGGCCCGCCGGGCCGCCGCCGCGCTGCGCGAAGATCTCGGCATCTCAGGCGAAATGGTGGGCGACTCGTCGGTCATGCATGAGGTGCGCGCTCTGATCGCGCGGGTGGGGCCGACTGATGCACGGGTACTGATCACCGGCGAATCAGGTACCGGCAAGGAACTCGTAGCCGCCGCACTGCATCTGGCGAGTCCACGACGCGATCACCCGTTCATTCGCGTGAACTGCGCAGCCATTCCGCGCGATCTCGTGGAGAGCGAGATGTTCGGCCACGAGCGCGGCGCCTTTACCGGCGCCACCGATCGACGCCTCGGCCGCTTCGAACTCGCACACACCGGCACGTTGTTTCTCGACGAAGTCGGCGACCTGGGCGCCGAAGCGCAAGCCAAACTGCTGCGTGCCATCGAAGCGCGTGAGATTGAACGCGTGGGCGGCGGCAAGCCGATCAAGATCGACGTACGCATTCTCGCCGCCACGAATAAGGACCTCGCCCGTGCCGTCGCCGACGGCAGCTTCCGCGAGGATCTGTTCTTTCGGTTGAACGTCATCCCGATCCAGCTACCGCCCCTGCGCGATCGACCGGGCGATTTGCCGGCACTGGTGCGGCATTTCTCGGCGCGTCATCGTACACGGACCGGGCGACCGCTCGTGCAGTGGCACGAAGACGCGCTGGGCGCCCTCAGCAGCTATCGATGGCCCGGCAACGTGCGCGAGCTCGCCAATGTCGTCGAACGACTGGCGATCCTGCATGCGGGCAGTGTGGTGGGGCGTGCTGAGGTGTTGCAGGTGCTTCCGACCGTGGCCACGGATCCCTTCAGTGTGGCGCCCATCAACGCTGAGGGACGCGCGGTCGAATCGCTGCCAACGCTCCCGCTGAGCGATGCGCTCGATGCCTATGAGCGTCGACTGATCTCGGCCGCGCTGGCGCAGAGCGACGGCAACGTGGCCGAAGCGGCGCGGCGTCTGCAAACCGACCGGCCGAATCTGTATCGACGCATGCGCCGGCTGGGATTGGCGTCGGCCGGCGAGTGAAGACGCGAGTGGTACATGACGTGCCCGTGGGGGCCGTGAACCTCAGCAGGAGCAACGAATGAAGGCAGCCATGACCCGACGAGGTCAGGCACGGATGGTCCTCGCGGTCGCCTGCGTGGCGTTGAGCGGGATACCAGTGGCATCGGCGTCGGCCCAGCGTGACAGCGATATGGGCCAGGAACGTTCACGGCGGCTTGGCGGCGTTCCGCGAGAGGTGGCACTCGAGGTCACGTCGGTGTGGAACGCGCCCGCGACCCGGCGCGTGCGTGGGGATTTCTCGCTGGCGCCAACGGATACGGTACGCGGTGATCTGGCGG
This sequence comes from Gemmatimonadales bacterium, assembly GCA_038316215.1. Taxonomy (GTDB): domain Bacteria; phylum Gemmatimonadota; class Gemmatimonadetes; order Gemmatimonadales; family Gemmatimonadaceae; genus Gemmatimonas. The sequence continues at coordinate 3,134 of JBBQAK010000381.1, forward strand.
TGCTCGGTGGCCAGGCGCGCTTGGCCGGCGTGGTGACCGGACAGGTCGTGGTGCTGAATGGCGATGCCGCGCTGATCGAGGGCGCGCGGATCGAACGCTCGCTCACGGTCATCGGCGGCATGTTCGAATCACCCGAGCGCCCCAATATCGGCGGCGAGATCCGCGTGTGGAGCGCGGCGTATCGTTACCGCGAGGTGGGTGACACGCTGGTAGCCGATCTCGATTTCTTCTCCCGCTGGTCGCGTTGGATGCGCGACGACGAAGGCGGCAGCACGAGCAGCGACCTGCTGGTCACGACCGCACATACGTATAACCGCGTGGAGGGGCTCCCGATTTATGTGGGCCCGCGCTTTCGTACCCGTAACGGCGACACCCGTGTGCGCGCTGAAGTCTTCGGTATTTTCCGTACCGGCGACGGGCTGAATTGGCAGCGCGAAAACCTTGGTCATCGTGTGTTGTTCGAGGTGCGTCAGGGCAACAGCGCCGGCGTGGCGCTTGGCGGCCGTCTGTTCGATGAGGTCGACGCCGTCGAAAAGTGGCAGCTCACGGATACCGAAGTGGGCCTCAACGCGTTCGTGTTCACACGCGACTATCGCGACTATTGGCAGCGTCATGGTGCTCAGGGGTACGTGAGCGTGTTTGCGGGGCGTGGGTCGGAATTGCGGGCGTCATACGGCGAGGAGCGCTGGAGTTCGCGCCGCGCGCGCAACGTCCTGTCGATCGTGAACGACAACGTGCCGTGGCGCGTGAACCCGCTGGCCGATGACGGCGTGATGAAGCTGCTCACGGTGTCGGCCACCTTCGACACGCGCAACAGC
>JBBQAK010000205.1:0-7037 GCA_038316215.1 Gemmatimonadales bacterium
ACGTAAAAGTTGGCGGGCCCACCCAGATGCGTCGAGTCATTGCTGCCTTTGTTGACACCCGGTTCACCGATGGTGAGCACGTGCTTGCCCTCTTGCGTGAACTTCATCACGTGCATGCCGTTGCTGGTGCCCATCCACACAAAACCATTGTGGTCGATGTAGATGCCGTGCTCTTGGTCGAACCACGTGTATCCCGCGCCCGGACCGCCCCACGACCTGACCACGGTGCCGTCGGCATCCATTTCGAGCACCGGCGGTGCCGGAAAACAACAGTCGGCAATCGGCGGCTTCTTTGCCGCACCGATCTCCTGATCGGTAAGACTCGACGGCATGTGGATGATCCACAAGTGATCGCGATCATCCACGAAGAGCCCCCGGATGTCGCCCATGATCCAGTCGTTCGGCAGCGTCGGCGGCCACGTGGGGTCGATCACGTACACCGGCAACTTCTCAGCCGTTGGTGAACCGCGTGCGACCTTGGCGTTGGCGCCCTGTGCCTGCGTTACGATCGGTGCCAGCAGGCAGCTGACAACACAGGCCATCCGCGACGGACGGGTCATGAGGTGCGGGACCGGTGGAGGGGAGGGCGACGGGAACCGGCGGCGTGCGCTACGGCCGCCGCTTCGAGCCCGCCAACACGCGGTAGTACTCCTCAACTAAGGCGCGATATTCGGCAGGCGCTGCGGCGCGGGCACCGGCGGCCGGACGGCCATCGGCGCCCAGGCCGACCGAGCGATACAACGCGAACTCGAAGTTCTTGAGGCGCTCCAGCATGGCCGTCTGCAGCTGCTCCATGCCCTTCGGATCGCCGAACGCGCGGCTGTTCTCGAGTTGACGTAGCCCCTCGATGGCGCGATCGAGTTCACGCGTGTCGACACCCTGCGATGCCGCCTCGCGACGGAGGCCCTCGGCGTTCTCGCGACGGAGGCGGAATTCACGCGCAAACTGCTCCGGCGTGCCCGCAGGCGTCATGCCGCCGTCGTTGCCGCCCGGGGACATCTGGCCAGACGGCATGCCGCCACCACGCGCCGCCCCGTTCGCATTGCCGCCGCGCCCGCCGTTGGCCTGGTTGCCACCCTGCTGTCCTTGGCCCTGCCCCTGGCCTTGCCCCGGCTGTTGCCCCTGACCCGGCTGCTGCCCCGGCTGGCCACTCTGCTGGCCTTGGCTCCCCGGTTGGCCCTGCTGCCCTTGCTGGCCGCTTTGCTGGCCCTGCTGCCCCGCCTGGCCCCCCGCCTGGCCCCCCTGCTGGCCCCCCGGCTGGCCTTGTTTGTCGGCCACACGGTCGCGCAGCGACTCCAAACCCTCCACCAGCGCCCGCGTGCGCTCCAATGTCTTCTCCTGCGTGCGCGCCGCCGACTCGCCCGACATCGCCCCCGTGGCCGCCCGCAGCCGCTCGGCCACGTCCTTGAGATTCTCGCCGATCTGTCCCTCGAACTGCGACGCGTACTCGGCCGACCCACCGCGCATCACCTGCTTGCTGAAGTCGATCTTGTCGGCCACGCGCGTGTCGCGAATGCTCTCCGCCGCTTCACCCAACTTGCCCGCGGCCTTGGGCTGATCACGGCGCGCTTCTCGCGCCAATCGATCAGCGTCGGCTTCGAGTTTGCGCACGTCGTTGCCCAACGCGTCTTTCTCTTCGCCCAACTTGCGCTGCTGTTCGTTGCGCGTGTTCGGCGCCGCGCCCTGCATTGACTTCACACCCTCCGCGATCTCCTGCTGCCGCGCTTCCAAATCACGCGCGCGCTCGGCCAACTGTTGTACACCACGATTGAGCTCGTTCGACCGCGTGCCCTCGAGATTGCGCGCCGCGCGATTCAGCTCTTCCAGCGCCGCATTGCCTTGCGCCGCCGACCCACTCGACGCGCGACGCATCGCATCGGCCGCCTGCTGCAGCCGCTGCGCCGCGTTGCCAAGTTCCGGATTGTTCTGCTCGCGCGACAGGCGCTCCAACCGGCGCGCCTCTTCTTCGGCCTGACGCGCCAACTCACGCTGCGCGCCACTGTTGGCCTGCTGCCCCTGCGCGCCTTGCTGTCCCTGACCACCCTGCTGCGCCCGCCCACTGCTGCCCGCTGCACCGCCGCTGCTGCCCGACGCACCACCACTCTGGTCTTGTCCCAACCGCTGCCGCATGGCTTCAGCCTGTCGCTGCATCCGCTCGTTCTCCTGCTGCTGACGCTGTGCGAGCTGCCGCAGCTTCTCGATCGTTTCATCGACCGCCTGTTGCGCGCTCTGCTGTGACTGCGACTGCTGCTGCACCGCTTCGTACTGATTGCGCAGCTTGTCGGTCTCGAGCTCGAACAAATCGGCCAGATCTTCGGCCTTCTGTCCACCGCCACCACCACCGCCACCGCCGCCGCCACCACCACCCATCTGTACCTGCACGTCGCGATAGAGCGCCTCGGCGCGCTGCAGATGCTGCAACGCCTGCTGCTCCAGCGGCAACGCGTCGGTCCCGCGTCCGCGCCCCAGCTGCTCCTCGGCCAGCTTCATCGTGGCCGCTGCCGTTTCGGTTTCCACCCGAATCTTGGCGAACATCGTGTCACCCGCCGCGAGTCCACGCTCCTTCAGGCTCGTGGCCAGCTTCTCCACATCGCCGCGCAATCGTCCTTCCGCGATCGTGAGCGTCGTAATATTCTCGCGCCGTTTCTTGTCGGCGGTGCCGCTGCTGTCGCGTAACCAGTTGAACGTACCGGCCACTACTTCTTTCTGGCGCGCCACAAAGCCTTCAGGGGACTCCCCCTGCGGACCGCCACCACCGCCGCCGCCACCCTGCTGCTCGGCCTGTCGATAGTCCTTCGAAAACGGACGCACTTCGAGAAAATACACATCGCTGCTGCCGGTGTGTCCCGATCCGTCTTTGGCCACCGCGTGATACGCTACGAGGTCGCCTGGTACCAGCGACATCTCTTCCAAAAACAACGTGTGCGCCGCGCGCGCCTCGCGCGGACGGCGCGTGGTGCTGTCCTGCATCACGATGCGCTTCTCGGCGCCGCCATTCACGCGATAGCGCAGCTCGAGCGCGACTACGCCGAGGTCGTCGCTCGCCTGCACGGCCACCGTGACTTCGTCCGTGTTCGACGCCTTCGTGTCGCGTCCCGGCTCTTCGATGGTGACGCGTGGTCCGCGATCGGGGATCGCGTCGATCACGTACTCCACTGATCCCGCTACGGTGGTGCCGTCGGTAGTAATCAGGTCGACATGATAGAATCCGCTCTTCGCCACCTTAAAACGACCAGCCACCGCGCTATCACCTTCAATGGTCATCGGCGCGGTCGTCCCGTCGTCGAAGCGCAGCACACCACTGGCCACTTTGCGCGTGACCTTGGCATGCACCACCACCGTGGTGCCTACGATGGCCGCCACGTCGCCGCCGTCTTCGACATGCTCGGCGGCCAGACCGCTGTATGCCGGGAAGTTCAGGTCGAGCGACACGTTCGAGACGGCCGGCAGGTCGTTCACCGTGAGTGTGTACGTGGGCGACCGCACATCGGCCGACTCCACGTAGTACTCGGTGGGCTTGGTGATATCAAACAACCGCGAGCGGAAGCGTGACGAATCCGCTTCGGGGCTCATCGGCAGTCGCTGCCACTCACTCGCGGAATCGGCACGGAATACCAGCTCCGCGCCGTCGGCGGCAAAGCCGATCAGCGCCGCGTGTACCTCAACGGCGCCCCCACGCGGTACCGCCACGTTACCAGGTTCGATACTCAGCGCGCGCACCAGCACGGCCGCTTCGGCGGTGCCGAAAGGCACGAACAGCAGCTTGGCTCCTTCACGCAGGCGCGCCGGACCGGCGAAGAACATCAACGCGGCGACGGCGGCCACACCACCGAGCATCTGCCCCGCGCGCACCATGCGCGGACGCTCCAAGGCGGCGCGCTGCTGCAGCGGCGCAATGGCGGCACTGGCGCGTGACATAAGTCGCGCCGAGAGTGCCACCGACTGCCGCTCATTGGCCGGTACGTGCGCTTCCTGCACGGCGGTGATCAACGACTGCTTCAGTTGCGGCGCACGCTCTTCCACGTACAACGCAAAGCGCTCGTCGCTGGCGCGTTTCACGAGCGGTAGTACGAGTCCCCGGAGAAGCGCCGCCGCGATCAGTGTGTAGCCAACCACCCGCGCAATAATTGGGGCGCGACCGTCACCACTGAACAGCATGAGCACGAGCATGGTGGCCAGCACGGCGAGCAGCACCGCCGCGCCGATCCAGACCAGAGACTCGAGAAGAATGCGCAGGCGCCACTGCCGGCGCAGCGCGCCGAGGGTGGTGAGCAGCTGAAGGTCGGGACTCATGTGGGACTCCGGTCGGAAGCGGACGCGGGAGTAACAGGACGGACGCGTCGGGCCACCGCGCGCCATCCGCGCGTGGCCATAATCGTTTCAATCACCAGCACCAACGCGACGATGATCAACAATACCCGCCATGGGTTCTGGCGTCGCTCAAGCTCGGCCGTCGTGGGCGGAGCGGTAGACGCCATCGTGCCGGGCTCAGCGTCGCGCACACCGAGCAACAGTTCGGTGGTGTCCATGGGCGTGAGCTCGGATTCGCTGGATGGTGCGTTGACCGCGACCCGACCCACGGCAGCACCGGTCACACTGACGGCGAATGCCTCGTACAGGCCAGCATCCGCGAGCGGCACAGCGGTGCCCATCGAGTCCGCCGCCGGGCGCAATAGCGTGCCATCAGGAGCGCGCACCACTGGATCGCTCACTGAAGGCGCCAGCGACCAGCTTTCGCTCGTTGAACGCCAAAGCGGCACCGCGTCGCGTCCCGACGTATGCAGCACCAGCTGCCGCACGAAGGGGAGAAATGCCGGTTGGAGTGGAAAATCACTGCGCTGTGCATCGAGCGGTACCGTGAGCACGACGAGACGTCCTTCACCGATACGCTGCTCCAGCACGGCTGGGAGACCATCATCGAACCGTGCCAGTACATCGACCGCGCCGGAAATATCGACGCGCGGGTAGCGCAGGAAGCGCACGGCACTCAGGGCATCCGGCACTTCACGGAACGGAGTGAACAGCGGATGTTCGATGCGCACGTCACGCAACGTGCCGCCGCGATCGGCCAATCGATCGGCCAGTCCGCTCATGCGCACCGGCAGCAGTGGCAGATCGTCGCCACGCAGTGCCGCGAGACGCGAGCCGGCGGCAATCACCACGCCACCGCCCGTATTCATGTACTCCTGCAATGCCGCCACCGAGCCGGCGGAGGGCAGCATATCCCAGAATAGCACGAGGCTGGTGCGGCCCAATGCCTCGCGGCTCACCGGGGCCGAGGCCAGGCGATCAACTTGAATACCTGGGGCGGCCCCGATGGCCAGCGCGCGCTCGAGGAACAGCGCCTCTCCGGCTGCCCCTTCCGACGGCGACACCAGCGCCACGCGTACGGCATCGTCGCGCGGCACGACGGCGTGCAGGGTGTCGTCGGCCACCAGCGCATCGGCCTCCAACGACACCAGTAACGCGACCGCATCGTCCGGGGCGGGCACTGGCGTGAACGTCACCACCGTTTCGCCGTCTGGCTGTAGCGTCACATCGCTGGTCGCGGCGTCGCGACCGTTCACGATCAACCGTGCCTTCACCATCCGCGCGGCAGGAAGTTCGTGGGACTGCACGCGCGCCTTTACGGCCAGCAACGACCGTGAGCCTTCGACGACGCGACGCGCTTCAATCACGCGTACCGCGCTGTTGGCACGTTCGGCGGCGCCCACGGGAATGCTGCGCAGCTTCACACCCGCCGGGAGATCGATCCCGGCAATGCCGGCGGCCCCCGCCCGCTGCAGGTCGGATATCACGACAATCTCGGCCGCCGCGAACGGCGCATCGAGCAGCATCTGGCGCGCGGTGCGCAAGGCCGGCGCGAGCCGTGTGCCGCGGGCGAGCGGCTTCAGCGTGGCAATGGCCGCGATAGCCTGCGACTTGTCGTCGCTGAGTCGCTGCAGCACTTCCGAGCCATCGTCGTACGCCACCACACCGATGCGATCGCCGGTGGCGAGTGCGGTCACGACGGCCCGCGCCGAATCGAGGGCGCGCGGCCACACGCCTTGGTAGCCCATACTGAGCGAGCGATCGATCACGAGAATAACGGCACGCCGGCGCGTATCACCGCTGGCCACGTTGCGGTCGGTGAGGACAGGACGCGCAAAGGCGAACACCAGCGCGGCCACCGCCAGCGCGCGCAGCAGCAGCAACGGCCAGTCGGTAATGCGTTGTCGTTGCGAGGTCCGGATGGGCAACTGCTCCAGGAACATCAACGACGGAAACCGGAACGGCCGGTCCTTGTCGCGATGCCGCAAATGCATCAGCAGCGGAATCGCCAAGGCGGCGAGTCCAGCCAGAAATGCGGGAACAAGGAATCCGATGCCCATGCGCGAATAGCTCGGTTAGTCGATCGCTAGCGTACTCGACTGCGCGAGAGTCGCGCGTCGAGGTACGCGTGGAGTGCACGGTCGAGCGGTTCGCTCGTGTCGAGGCGCACGTAGTCGGCCCCGGCGCTGGTGAAGCGATCCTGGAGTGCCGCGTAATGTGCGGTGATCAACGTCTGATACTTGTCGCGCAGTTCGCCCGGACGCAGCGGCAACAACGCGCCGCTTTCGGCATCTTCGAAGGTGGCGGGCATGTCGCCCGGCAATTGCTTCTCGGCTGGATCGACGATATGAAACACGATCACATCGTGGCCGCCCATACGCAGCGCCGCGACCGCACGACCCAGCGCTTCCGGCTGCTCATAGCAGTCGGTCACGAGCACGACGATGCCCGTGCGTGTGGTGAGATGGCCGATGCGCCCAATGGAGTGCACCAGCCGACTTGGCCCGGCCGCCTTGGCGCGTGACAGTGTATGCAGCAGCAACTGCAGATGACGCACCGACGGCGGTACGACATCCACCAGCTCTTCTTTGAACGTGGCCAAGCCGATGCGATCGCCCTGCGACTTCGACAACCACGCCAGCGATGCCACGAGAAAGCGTGCGTAGTCGAACTTGGTAACGGCGCCGCTGCCGAAGTCCATGGATCCTGACGCATCGAGCGCGAAG
>JBBQAK010000386.1:0-3855 GCA_038316215.1 Gemmatimonadales bacterium
GCCTCGCGACCGCGTTCGCTCCGATCGTGGCGGTGATTGGTCACGGGGCGTCTACGGAAAACAATCCGCAGGCCGCCGGGCTGCACTGTGGTGCGTGTGGTGGACAGACCGGTGAAGTGAACGCGCGGGCGCTGGCAGCACTGCTGAACGACGAGCAAGTACGCGCTGGGCTGCGCGCTGAGGGAATCGATGTCGCCGGCACCGTATTTCTGGCCGGTCTGCACGACACGACTACCGATGATGTCACGTTGTATGACCGTGACCTCGCGTCGTCATCACATCGCGACCAGATCGCCGAGTTTCGCACGCAACTCGTAAGTGCCGGGCGTATCGCGCGTCGGGAACGTGCCGCGTCGCTGGGTCTCGCCGATACGCCGGATGCGATGTTGGATGCGGCGATCCGCGCACGCGCGCTCGACTGGTCGGAAGTACGGCCCGAGTGGGGGCTCGCGGGCAATGCCGCCTTCGTGGTCGCACCGCGTGAACGCACGCGTGCGGTTGACCTTGGCGGGCGTTCGTTTCTGCACGAGTACCGGTGGCAAGAAGACACCGGATTCGGGGTGCTCGAGCTGATTATGACCGCACCGATGGTGGTCACGCACTGGATCAACATGCAGTACCACGCGTCCACCGTGGACCCGCGGCGGTACGGCAGTGGCAACAAGACGCTACACAACGTCGTTGGCGGTCACCTTGGGGTGATGGAAGGCGCTGGGGGCGACCTGCGAATCGGGCTTGCCTGGCAGTCGGTGCACGATGGCATTCAGGAGCGGCACCAGCCGATACGTCTCTCGGTGTTCATCGAGGCGCCGGCCGAGGCCATCGACGCGATCATCGCCAAGCACGCCGTGGTGCGTGATCTCGTGATCAATGGGTGGCTGTTCTTGCATCGCATCGACCACGAGGAAGGCGCGGTGTATCGTCGCGTGGCGAATGGGTGGTCACGCGTGGAAATCGCGGAGTAGGTCAGGTTCCAGTCAGGATGTCCGGACTAGGCTTTTGATGGTGCTCCACGGCGCGCGGCCGTGGAGCGAGTCCCTCGATATCCGGAATCAATGCCTGCTTTCGCTCTGCTCGTTGCCCTCGTCATTGCCGTGTTCACCGTTGGCGGTGACGTCGCTGCGCAACAGACCACGCAGACCGACACGATCGTTCCGCCGTTCGCGCGCGCGCGTCGACTGTCGGCGCAGGATGTGGCGAAGAAGAAGGAGGGCACGTTCTTCACTGGTCTTCCGGATCTGAGCTCCGACCCGGTCGCCGGTCAAGGCGTGGGTGTGCGCGGCGCGGTCTTCTTCAACGGCGACCGCACCGATCCACTGTTTGCCTATACGCCGTATCGGGCGCGCCTGTCGGTCGCCGCCTTCGCCACCACGGCTGAGGCCCGCGAGTTCGCCGCGCGCATCGACGTGCCCTACGCCTTTGGGCGTCCGTGGCGCCTCAAGATCGATCTCAAGGTCGGCGACAATCCGGCCAACCTGTACTTCGGGAGCACCGAGGCCACGCTTGGGCCGCTCACGCTGCCGTCCGGCGGCGCCACGTTCGGCACGTACAAGGATTTCGATGTGGCGCGCAAGACGCTACGCCCTGGAGGTCCAACCGAAGCCGCACAGGTCACCGATGCGCTCTCCAACCGCTTCGGCGAACAGGAATTGATGTTGAACATCAAAGCCGACTATGCGTTGGGGGGCGGACGCTGGCGGGTACTCGGCGGATACGAGATTCAGCGCTTACGCTACCGCACGTTCGCCACTCGATCCGCTGACGCGGTGGACCCGGGCAGCGGCGCGGACACGAAGGCCCCGAACGGGATCTCGTTGCTGGAGCGTGACGCCCAGCAGGGCCTCGTATCAGGGCTGGCCGGCGGCCGTGTTTCCATCTTGCAGCAGGCGCTCCTCTACGACACGCGCGACTTCGAGCCCGACCCCACCAAGGGCATCTACTTTGAAGTAGGGAATGAACTGTCGGCTCCGGCGATCGGCTCCGAGTTCACCTTCGACAAGCTCTTCATCCAGGCGAAGGCGTTTCGGCGGCTGCCCATCGGGCCGCGCACCGTACTCGCCGGCCGCGTGGGTGTCGGCAACATCTTCGGTGGCAATGCCCCGTTCTTCGAGTTCCAGGATCAGTGGAGCCCCGACGGCAGCGTGAACGCGCTGGGTGGGGCGCGATCGCTCCGCGGATACCGCGCCAACCGCTTTTTAGCGCGGTCGCTCTGGTTCGCGAACGGTGAGCTTCGCACGCGTCTCGGAGAGCGAAAAATCAAGGGTCAGCGGTTCGCCCTCGGCGTGGCGCCGTTCGTGGACGTGGGCACCGTGCGTGATCGTTGGCAGGACCTCGACTTCAGTCGATTACGTTGGTCTCAGGGTATTGGTGCGAGACTGGCGTGGAACCAGAGCACCATCATCTCGTTCGATGTGGGGCGCTCGCGCGAAGACCGGCTCATGTACTTTGGCATCGGGCAGGCGTTCTGATTGCATCAGCGACTCCAACTCAGGCTTGATGCGCCTCTTAGTCGCGGAAGACGACCCCCAACTGCGTGATGTGCTCGTGCGCGGGTTGCAGGATCTGGCCTATGCGGTCGACGCCACCGGTGACGGCGCGGAGGCGTTCACGCTGGCCGTTCTCTACGACTACGACGTGCTGGTGCTCGACGTCCTGCTGCCAGGGAAAGACGGGCTGACCCTCTGCCGCGACCTTCGCGCGCGCGGCCTCACGGTGCCGATTCTGCTGCTCACCTCGCGCGACGCCGTGGAGGATCGCATTGGCGGTCTCGACGCAGGCGCCGATGACTATCTCACCAAACCGTTCGCCTTCGGCGAGCTGAGCGCGCGGCTGCGCGCCCTGCTGCGGCGGCCCGTGGGGGTGTTACCGCCGATCCTCTCCGTGGCCGACCTCGAGATCGACCTGAAGCGCTTGGAGGCGCGGCGTGGCGGCGAGCTGCTGCCGCTCACCGCACGTGAGTTCACCTTTCTGGCGTATCTCGCCCGACAGGCGGGTCGTGTGGTGCCCCGAACCGAACTGGTGGAGCACGTCTGGGATGGCAACCACGATCCCGGCGCGAACGTGATCGACGTGTACGTGAGCCGGATTCGTCGCAAACTCGAAGGCGACGGGCGATCTGTGCTCCTGCACATTCGACGGGGCGCCGGCATTCTCCTTGGCGAGGATCCGCTGGGCATCGACGCCGGATGAGCCGCGTACCACTACCCCGATCGATTCGCGGACGACTGACGGCGTGGTATGCGCTTGCGCTGGCCGGCGGACTCTTCGTGTTCGTGTTCGCATCGCTAGCCGTGCTATCGGTGGAGTTGGAGCGACGTAACGACCAGTTCCTGATCGATGCACGACGCGCCTTCCTCGTTGAGCTGGAGGTCGAGCTGGGCGAGATGCCCACGACAGCGGAAGCCATCGATCGTGCGTTGGGCGAAGTGCGCTTCGAGGGCACGCGATTCATCGTGCTCGGCGATCCCGCAGGTGCGGCGCAAGCCACTCCAGCGGACCTACGCCTCGAACCAAGCGGCGTCGCACATGCCGACGCGGCTCGACTGGTGTTCGACTCCTTGGTCAGCGCCGAGTTGCACGAGCTTCGCGCCGTGGCGCGTGTCACACGCGAGCCGTCGCACGTGAAAGCACCGCGGGTCTTCACTATTACCGCACGTGAGAACGCAGCGCGGAGTACGCCCGCGCGAGCGGCGGCGGGCGAAGACGCACGCGTGGCACTCGATCTCGTCCAATTGCGAGGCGAGTACTTCGCGGTGGCCGCCCTTCGAGAGCGGCAGGGCATCCACGAGACACTGCACGAAGTGCGGCGTGCGTACGTGTTCGTGATCCCGTTCATTCTGCTACTCGCCGTCGGCG
>JBBQAK010000372.1:0-4053 GCA_038316215.1 Gemmatimonadales bacterium
ATAACGATGTCCATGTTGGCCAGAATCGCCGCACGGATCGCAGGCAGCGTCTCGTGTGCCGTGACGTCCACCAAGACCGGGCGCGCCAACGCGTGGGATCCGATGTACGCCACCGCCTCGGCCGCCGTCCCGCGCTGTCCGCCGCTCATGGCGGCCAACGCACCGCCCGATTCCTTGGCCTTGGCGTACGTCGCGAGCTGTCGGGCAGTAAGCCCATCGGGTTCGAACACGAAGCCGCTGCGATCGACCAGGCCCACGATGGTGGGCTTCACACGACGCCGCACGCGCGGCAGCATGCGCAGCAGTTCGCGACCAATCAACCCCACACCCAGCAGCACCACGTCGAGACGATCGTCCTCGCGCAACCCGCCACCGCCGATCTTGTCGAGCTGAAATTCGTCATGGACCGCGCGCGCCGCCACCTCGGCATCGGGTTCGGCAATGACCACCGAGATGTTCAGCTCACTCGAACCCTGCGCGATCGCCACGATGTTCACGCCCGCCTTCGAGAGCGAGGTGAACATGCGCGACGCAATGCCGGGTGAACCGGCCATGCCGAGTCCGACCACGGCCAGCGTGGCCATACCGCGCTGCACATCCATGCCTTCCAATTCGCGGCGCGCGAGTTCGAGCGAGAAGGCTTTTTCCAGCGCCGTGCGGGCGTCGGCACCACGTTCAGCCGGCACGCACAGACAGATCGAGTGTTCCGACGATGCCTGCGAAATCAGCGTGACCGAAATACCGGCCTGCTGCAACGCGGAGAAGGTGCGTGCGGCGATGCCGGGTACACCGAGCATGCCATTACCCGTCACGGTGACGAGGGCCTGACGGCGCACGATGGAGAGTGCCTTAACGGGATAGCGCGTGAGCGTGTGACGTACCGAGATCTCGGTGCCTGGCGCGGTGGGATCGGCGAACGGTCGCACGAAGACCGGCACGCGCACCCGCGCGAGCGGAATGAGCGCGCGCGGATGCAGCACCTTCGCGCCGTAGTACGCCAGCTCGGCCGCTTCGCGCACGTTCAGCTGCGGCACGATGCGCGCGGTCGGCACGAGGCGCGGATCGGTCGTCATCAGCCCCGGCACGTCCTTCCAGAGCGTGATCCGCTCGGCGCGCAGGGAACGGCCCAGCACCGTGGCGGTCAGATCGCTCCCGCCGCGACCGAGCGTGACCAGCGCGCCGTCACTCGTTCCCCCAACAAAACCCGGGACAACGGGCAGCACGCGCTTCTTCAGCAGCGGACGCAACTGCGCGCGCACTTCACGATCCGTTGCCACGAGGTCCGGAAACGCCCCGCCGAATACCCCGTCGGTGCGAATGAGCGTCGCGGCTTCGACGTACTCCGCCTTCGCGCCGCGCGCGAGGAGGCCGGCCACGACCAGGCGCGCCGACAGCTGCTCGCCCCGAACCAACAGGAAGTCCCGCGTGCGGGGCGTCAGTTCGCGCAGAGTGGCCACCCCGTGGCCAAGAGTGCGTAGCTCCTCGAACGCCGCGTCGAGTTCGCGAAGCAGGCGCGCCCGAACCCGGGCGTTGCCAATAATGCCGGTGGCGACTGCCGCATGTCGTTTGTGCAGCGTCGTGACCAGTTCGTCGACCGTGTCGACGTCCCCGGCGCGGGCCGCCTCGGCGACGGCCAGCAGGGCGTCGGTCACGCCGGCCAGCGCCGAGACCACCGTGACGACGCGGGAGGGGCGCGGTTCGAGAATCAGCGCGATCGCGTGGCGAACCGCCGCCGCATCGGCCAACGAGGCCCCGCCGAACTTGAAAACGTCGATCGCGGTGGATCGCGAGGCGGAGCGGGGACGCAGTGGCGGCATGTTGCAGCGGAAAGATGAGACCAATCGGACGCCCCGGTCCTATCTTCGAACGGCCATCCAGGGGCACATCCGCACACTACTCCGGGCCGGTTCACCTGTCCACACCGGCGCGCACGGGTGCGCACCGGCATAGCTTACAAATGCTCATTCTGCGCGACCATTCCGGGTTGCGCTTTCGTCCCGTGTTCCTGTGGATATGACCGCACCTGTCGAAGCGCCACCTGCCCCGCTTGTCCCCGAGCCTGCCCCGTTACCGGAACGGCTCGCCGGTCTCGCACATCTCGCGAACAATCTGGCGTGGAGCTGGAACCGCAACGCACGCATGATCTTCCGGGAGATCGACGAGAGCCTCTGGCATCGGCTGCGCCATAATCCGATCCAGCTGCTGCAGCTGATCGATCCGGCCCGTCTCGTGCAGCTCTCCGAAGACGCGGTGTTCTGCGCGCGCTACGACCGCGCCATGCAGTGGTTGGCGGCGGAGAAGTCGGATGAGCACACGTGGTACGCCCGCAGCTTCCCTGAGCTACGCGGCCGGCCGGTCGCCTATTTTTGCGCCGAGTTCGGGGTGCACAACTCGGTGCCGATCTATTCCGGCGGCCTCGGCGTGCTTGCGGGTGACCATCTCAAGACGGCGTCCGATCTCGGCATCCCGCTCGTGGCCGTCGGCATTTTGTATCGCCAAGGCTACTTCGATCAGCACATCCGCCTGGATGGCTGGCAGGAAGACTCGAACGACGCCATCGACTTCAATGCGGTACCGATCGTACCGCTGCCGGGCAAGGATGGCGCGCGGCATCTCGTCACAGTGAACACGTTCGGACGCGACATCAACATCCGCGTCTGGAAGATGCAGGTGGGTCGCGTGCCTGTGTATCTGCTCGATTCCGATCTCCACGAAAACCATCCCGACGACCGGCCGCTGCTCTCGAAGCTGTACTCGGGAGGTCCGGCGATGCGCCTCCGTCAAGAGTGGCTGCTCGGCGTCGGTGGCGTCCGCGCGCTGCGCGCACTCGGTATCGCGCCGGCCGCGTGGCATGCCAACGAAGGTCACGCCGCGTTCATGATGGTCGAGCGCGTGCGTGAGCTCTGCCAGCAGGGCGTGTCGTACGCGGAAGCGGTGAAGCGGGTGCGAAACGCGAGCGTGTTTACCACGCACACGCCGGTGCCGGCGGGTCACGATCACTTCGGTGTGAACGAAGTGCGTCAGTGCGCCAATGGATACTGGAACGAGATGGGGATCGACGCCGAGACGTTCCTGCGCATCGGATACATGCCGGAGTCCGGTGCCGAGGTCTATCACATGACGGCCGCCTCGGTGCGGCTCTCCCGCCGAGTGAACGCGGTGTCGCGACGTCATGGCATCGTGACGCGCAGCATGAGCCGCTCGCTCTGGAACGGGCGCGAGGCCGAGAACATCCCGATTGGTCACGTCACGAACGGTGTGCACCTCGCCACGTGGATGGCGAATCCCATCATGAAGCTACTGGACGATCACCTCGGGTCCGCGTGGGGCCACAGCGGTGACCCGGCGCTGTGGGAACAGGTGCTTACGCTCGATGACGAAGCGCTGTGGTTTACGCACACGCGGCTCAAGCACACGCTTATGCGCCTCGTGCGCGAAGAAGCACGAAACGCGTTTGCGAAACGGCAGATCGAAGCGACACAGCTCGTGGGCGCCGGCACGCTGCTCGATCCGAAGACACTCACGATCGGCTTCGCGCGTCGCTTCGCCACCTACAAGCGCGCCGACCTCATCTTCCGCGATGTCGAACGCCTTCGGAAACTCGTCACCAACGTGCAGCGTCCGGTGCAGATCGTGTTCGCCGGGAAGGCGCATCCGGCCGACAATCCGGGCAAGCAGGTCCTGCAGAACGTGTATCACTTCACGCGCGACCCGCGGTTCGAAGGGCGCGTGGCGTTCGTGGAAGACTACGGCATGCACCTCGCACACCTGCTCGTGCAGGGCGTCGACCTGTGGATGAATCTTCCGCGCGTGCCACTCGAAGCGTCGGGCACGAGCGGAATGAAGGCGGCGCTGAACGGCGTACCGCAGATCTCCACGATCGACGGCTGGTGGGAAGAGGGCTACGAGGGCAACAACGGCTGGGCGATCACCCCGGAAGAAGACGACGAGGCGGGGGTGAGCACGTCGAACCGTCTGTACGAGCTGCTCGAACAGGAAGTCGTACCGCGCTACTATGACGTGGACAAGAACGAGTTGCCGCGTCGGTGGCTG
>JBBQAK010000197.1:0-7433 GCA_038316215.1 Gemmatimonadales bacterium
CGTGCGCGGTTATCACATGCTGCCGGGCTCCACCGACGCCGAAGACGGGGAGATGCTTACGCCCAAAACGCTACCGCGCGCGCTGGCCGAAGTGGCTGGCATCACGCACGCGGCCGAGCTGTCGCAGGTCGCGCTGTTGCCCGAAGAGCACACCGATCGCGGGCACCTCTTCCCAGAGGGCAAGCTCGATCAGGACATGCAACAAGTGGATCTGCGAGACCGCAATTCTTGGCGCCTGCTGATGCACGAAGTGCCCAGCGTAGAACTGTTGGAAGTGCAACTGGTCAACGCGATCGCGCCGTTCCTGCTCAACGCGCGACTCAAACCGCTCATGTTGCGCACGCCAAGTCGTGACAAACACATCGTGAACGTGTCGGCAGTGGAAGGTCAGTTCTATCGCAAGTTCAAGACGACGCGCCACCCGCACACGAACATGGCGAAGGCCGCGCTCAATATGATGACGCGCACCTCGGCCGCCGACTATGAACACGACGGCATCCACATGAATGCGGTGGATACCGGATGGGTGACGGACGAAGACCCCGTTCACATCGCGGAGAAGAAGGTGGCCGAGCATCGCTTTCACCCACCGCTCGATATCGTGGACGGCGCCGCCCGCATTGTCGATCCCATCATCGACGGTATCAACACCGGCGAGCACGTGTGGGGCAAGTTCCTCAAGGACTACATGCCCACGGACTGGTAGATTTCTCGTTATGGCCGAACCCACGCAGACGTTGCCGATCGACCGTCCCGCTATTCCGGGATTCCGCCCCGTGCCGCACACGGGCGTCATTTATGTCATGAACCGTGCACGCCAACTGGGCTTCCGCCCGGGCGGCACGGATTGGTGCAATCTGGGTCAAGGGCAGCCGGAAACGGGCCCCCTACCCCACTCGCCACCGCGACCGGCCGATGTGCACATCTCGGCGGACGACTATGAATACGCGCCGGTCGGCGGCATGGAGGCGCTAAGACGCGCGGTCGCCAATCTGTACAACGCGCGCTATCGCGTCGGCAAAGCGTCGCAGTACGGTCCGGAGAACGTGTGCATCTGCGGCGGCGGGCGCTCGTCGCTCACGCGTGTGGTGGCGTCGCTCGGCAACGTAAACTTGGGTCACGTGCTACCCGACTACACGGCCTACGAAGAGCTGCTCGAAATCTTCGGTTCGTTCAACGCGATTCCGCTGCTGCTCGAACCGGAAACCGGCTACGCGCTCTCCACGCGCGATCTGCGCCGTGAGATCACCGGCCGCGGACTCGGCGCGCTGCTCATGTCGAACCCGTCCAATCCCACGGGACGCGTCGTGCGCGGCAGCGCGCTCGCAGCGGCGGTACACGAAGCCCGCGATCTTCGGTGTACGTTGATTCTCGACGAGTTCTACTCGCACTACCTGTGGGACGAGGCACTCGTCTCGGGCACGACGGTGAGTGCCGCCGAGTACGTGGACGATGTGAACGTCGATCCGGTCGTGATTCTCGACGGCCTCACCAAGGGCTGGCGCTGCCCCGGCTGGCGCCTCAGCTGGATCATCGGCCCAGCCAGCGTGATCGAAGCCGCCACCAGCGCGGGCAGCTTCTTGGACGGCGGCGGGAATCGTCCGCTGCAAGACGCCGCCTGCGAACTCCTGGAGCCGTCGCGCGCGCGCTTGGAAGTGATCGCCATTCATGAAGCGTTCGCCCGCAAGCGTCGCGTCCTCGTGGACGGCCTTCGCGCCGCGGGCCTCACGGTGGAGCACGAACCCGAAGGTGGCTTCTACGTGTGGGCGAGCGTCGCCTCCCTGCCCGCGCCGCTGAACGAGGGCGACGCGTTCTTCGAAGCCGCGCTTCACGAGCACGTGATCACGGTACCCGGCAGCTTCTTCGACATCAATCCCGGTAAGCGCCGCGCCGATCATACGTCGCGCTTTCGTCAGTATCTCCGCTTCTCCTTCGGCCCCGACGAAGCGAGCGTCACGACGGCCGTCGACCGCATCAAGGCCATGGTCGCCCGCGCCGACGGTAAGTAAGAACAACAAAACCACAGAGCTTTTTGTCGCGTTTGTTGTTGCCAATTGTGGAGCTAGAAGCTCAACCCGCGTAGATACTCGAAGTTCGCCTTCGCACTCGCCAGCTCGTCGGCGGCGCCTTCTTGCTCCACAAAACACGACTTCTTGGCCAAGTCGGGTACCGCGGCCAAGAACGCGCGGAGATCGAACGTGCCGGTACCAAGCTCCGTATCGTGCGTGCGATCCGCCACGACGTTCTTGAGGTGGAACGACCCAATGCGGTCCTTGTAGCGATTCAAATAGTCCATCGGATCGCCGCCGCCCATCAGCATGTTGCCGACGTCGAGCTGGAAGCGGACGAACTTGGGCTCCGTGCGCTTGAGGAACAGGTCCAGTGGAATCTCGCCCTCGACCTTTCGCAGGTGATCCGGCTCGTTGTGGAACGCGAGCCAGATGCCGGCGCGACGCGCCTCTTCCCCGGCCACGTTGAAGCGGTCGGCCCAGATCTTCCAGGCGTCGATGGATCGCTTCGTTTCACTGGGAAGGCTCGGGACCACCAGATACTGGTGCCCAAGCAGCTTCGCCGTACGCAGACTTTCTGACCACTCACTGAGGAGCGTTTCGGGAGCCATGTGGGCGGAGGTGGCAGTGAGCCCCTCGGCCTTCAGCGTCGCCTTTACCTGTTGCGGTGAGCGATCAAAATTCTTGAAGCTCCAGAGGAGCTCCACGTCGGTGTAGCCGATGGCGCGGATGGCAGCGAGCGTCTTTTCCGGGTTCGCCTTCATGGCGTTCCGCACGGCGTACAGCTCAAGACCAATCCGGTCCAATCGACCGGCCGGCGCGAGGCCGGAACTGGCCCAGGCGGTGCGGGAGGTCAGCAGGGAGCTGGCGCCGAGGGCACCAGTCCCGAGGGCGGCGAGAAAGGAGCGACGGGGCATCGGGTTCGTCATGTCTTGAGGTTACCGGTGAAAAGCTGAACGCGCGACCGCGCGGGCGCGTAAACTTTCCGTGAGTCTCTTCCACCTCCGGAGTCGAGCATGTTTGTGATGTCCCCCCGATGGGTCGCATCCCGTCTGGCTACCGCCCTTGTTGTCGCCTCTCCCGCGATCGTTCAGGCACAGGCGCAAGGACAAGCGCCAGCGCAGAATTCCAGCGGCGCTTGGGATGCGCAGCAGATCCTGCGCGCCGAATCGTTCGTGAAGCCCCCCGAAAATCTCGCGCGGATGATCACGACGCCCCGCGTCGATATCTCCTTTACGAATGCGAGTCCCGATCGTCGCTGGTTCCTCCGCACCGCTGGCAGCGACCGCGGCGACATCAAGGCGTATGGCGCGCCGCATATCTGGCTTGGTGGCGTACAGGTTGATACGCGGGCGAATCGCGCGCGGTCGCTGACCACCAGTAATCGGACCGGCCTCACCCTCGTGGACCCGAAGACCGGGACCACGCGCGCGATCAGCGTACCAGCTGGAGCGTCCATTTCGTCACCGGTGTGGTCGCCACGCGGCGCGCAGGTGGCGTACATCGCGAACTTCCCAACGGGCTCGTACGTGTACGTGGCCGATGTCGCGAGTGGCAAGTCGGTGCAGCTGTCCCGGCGCGCGCTACTGGCCACGGTCGTAACCACCATCGAGTTTACCGCCGATGGACGCTACGTCGTGGCCGTGCTGGTGCCGGAGAATCGCGGCGCAGTTCCCGAGCACGGCGCCGGAGGCATCGAAGATGGACCGCAGGTGCGGCTCACCGACGCGCGTGCGGTCCCGCAGCCGGTGCATTTCAGCCTGCTGCAGGATCCGCATGACAAAGCACTGCTCACGTACTACACCAACGGTCAGCTCGCGCTGATCGACGTGAACAGCAAAGCCGTGCGCACCGTCGGCGCCCCGGCCACGATTCGCGATATCGATGCGGCACCCGATGGTGCCTTCGTGCGCGTGACGCGCATGACCGAGCCGTACTCGTATCTCGTGCCGGTGTCGAGCTTCGGGTCGGTGGAAGAGTTGTGGGACGCCCGCGGGAAAGTGATCTCGACGCTCGCCACGACGCCGTTGCGTGAAGGCGCGCCGGGCAACGGCGGTGATCCCACCGCAGAACCGGGCGCGGCACGTCGCGGACTTGGCGCCGACAGCGCCAAGCGGAATATCCAGTGGAACCCCATCGGGACGGGACTGCTGTTTGTGCAGAAGGGGAACGTCGTGCACTGGCGCGCGCCGGTCGGCGCGAACGACACCACGGTGGTCTATCGCGGTAGCGCACAGCTGTCGACGGTGCTGTACAGCAGCGACAGCAGCACCATGTTCGTGACCGACAGCGGTGCCACGATCGCGGTGCGCGTGGCGGATCCTTCCAAGCGCTATAACCTCGGTCGGTCCGTGTCGCTGCCGGCGGCGATCGCGGGCTTCGGTGGTGGTGGTGCGGGTCGCGGCACGGTCGACTCCACCCAGGCCACCGTACTGCTCCGCACGGGCGTCAGCGGTCGTCGCTCCGTGCTGCTGTCCACAGACGGTAAGTCGATCGCGCTTTCCGGCACACGCGCGTACGGTGCCAAGTGGGCCACGCAAGCGCCGCGCCCGTGGGTCGACAAGCTCGACATCGAATCGAAGACCCGCACGCGTGTGATGGATAGCCCGGCAAACATGTACGAAGAGTTCGTCGCACCGCTCGACAACGACCTGTCACAGTTCATCGTGACGCGCGAGTCAAGCACCATGATCACTGACGCCTGGCTGCGCACCGCCGGCAGCAGCGACGCGAAGCAGCTCACGACCAATCTCGACGTAGCCCCCGAAGTGACCGGCGCGCAGTTCAAGCGCCTCGAAGTCACGCGCCCGCGTGACGGCACCAAGTTCTGGGTGGACGTCACAGTGCCGCGCGACTGGAAGCCAGGCACGAAGCTGCCCGGTGTGATCTGGTTCTATCCGCGCGAGTTCAGTAGCGCGCAGGACTATGAGCGGTCTCGCTATAGCACGAACATCAACAAGTTTCCCGAAGTCCCGTCGGCGCGTCCCGCCACCGCCACCAAGCTGTGGGTGAGTCAGGGCTACGCGTTCATCGAACCCGACATCCCGATCTTCGGTGATGCCGGCAGGATGAACGACAACTACACGCGCGATCTCAAGGAGAACCTCGACGCCGTGCTCGACGCGGTCGTTGAAGCGGGCTTTGTGGATCGCGATAAAATGGGCATCGGTGGTCACAGCTACGGCGCCTTCAGCACGGTCAACGCCCTCACGCTCATGCCGAACTTCAAGGCGGGCATCGCCGGCGACGGCATGTACAACCGCACGCTCACGCCCTTCGGCTTCCAGAGCGAGCGTCGCAGTTTCTTTCAGGCGCAGGACACGTACCTCGACATGTCGCCGTTTCTGCGAGCCGACAAGATTTCCGGCGCGCTGCTCATGTATCACGCGATCGAAGATCAGAATCAGGGCACCGATCCGATCAGCTCGCGCCGCATGTTCATGGCGCTGCAGGGGCTCGGCAAGCAGGCGGCGTTATACATGTATCCCTATGAAGATCACAGCGTGGCCACGTACGCCAGCGACCTCGATCTATGGGCGCGTTGGGTGGCGTGGATGGACACGTACGTGAAGAACCCGAAGCCAGTGCAGGCCAAAGCGGCCCTCGTTCCGTAAGTTTCGGTGGTGACCACACCACCGACTCCGCACTACTTCGCCAGCGCCGGCGACTTCCGGCGCTGGCTCGAAACCCACCACAACTCGCACCGCGAGCTCGTGGTGGGTTTTCACAAGGTGGGTACCGGGATGCCCTCGATGACGTGGACGGATTCAGTGCGTGAGGCGCTCTGTTTCGGCTGGATCGACGGGATACGACGCCGCGTGGACGAGGCGCGCTATTCCATTCGCTTCACGCCGCGCAAACCCGGGAGCATCTGGAGCGCGGTGAATCTGCAGCACGTGGAAACGCTGATTGCCGAGGGGCGCCTGCGGGCCGCGGGACTGGCGGCCTTCGAGGCCCGCACGGTCGCCAAGTCGAAGGTGTACGCGTTCGAGCAGGCCGAGGTCGCGTTCTCGGCCCACGATCTCGTACAGTTTGCCGCAACGCCGCACGCGCTCACGTTCTTCGAACAACAGCCACCGTCGTATCGCAAGACGGCAACGTGGTGGGTCATCAGCGCCAAGCAGCCTGCCACGCGGGCTCGACGCCTGGCGCAACTGATCACCTGTTCGGGGAATCGGGAGCGACTGCCGTAAGACACATGCACCGGCTCGGCTCACCATTAGGTTGCTCTTGCGTGAATCTTTAGGCTTGCCTAATCTTTGATTATGCCAATGCGACACTGGGTTATTCGTACGATCTCGACCTGCGCCCTCTCGGCGACGGCTCACTCGGTGGCGCCGCTGTCTGCCCAGCGCGCGCCCGCTGACAGCGCGAAGCGCGATACCACGGCCCGCGCGCTCCCCACGCTGCAAGTCACGGCGACGGCTGTGGCGACTGACGCCCGCCGTATCGCCCAGCCCACGGCGCTGCTCAGCGGCGCCGAGCTCCGACGCGCGAATTCCGCCTCGCTCGGCGAAACGCTCCAGCAGATCCCGGGTATTCGGTCGCTCTCGATGACCACCGGCATTGGTAAACCCGTCATTCGCGGGCTCACGAACAATCGCGTGGTCACGCTCGCCAACGGCCAGCGCACCGAAACGCAGCAGTGGGGGCACGATCACTCTCCCAATGTGGAATCAGCCGACGCCGAACGCCTCGAGGTCGTGAAAGGACCCGCCAGCGTGTTGTACGGGTCCGACGCGCTGGGCGGCGTCGTGAACGTGGTGCGCCGACCACTCCCGATCGCGGAGAACGCCGAACGCGTGGCGCGCGGCCGCCTCGCCACCGCGTGGAACAGTGCCGCACATTCGCCGTCGCTCACGCTGGTGGGAGAAGGTGCGAGTCCCCTGGGTGCGGGCTCGCTTGGCTGGCGACTCAGCGGCACCGGACGTCGGGCCCTCGACCTGCGCACACCGGGCGGCATCGTGTCGAACACCGGCAACATCACCGGCTACACCGAAGGCGCACTGGGTTGGCAGGGTGCGCGCGCCGATGTCACAGGTACCGGCTCGCTGCGCGATGAGCGCATTCAGGTGGCCGACGACCCGATTACCGCACCGAACTACACGGGCCGCCAGCAGATCCACACGTTGCGCGGTACGGTGGATGCCAACGTTCGCCGCGGCGGACAGCGCCTGCAGCTGCAGGCCGGCATCGAGCAGAATCGGCGCGCGGAATTCGGCGACGAGCGCACGCAGGCCGTCGCACTCGGACTGCTGTCGCGCACCGCCTCGGGGTTCGCACACTGGCACCATACGCCGATCTTCGGCGCGACCGGGGTCTTCGGTCTCGCGGTGCAACACACGCGCTTCACCACCTTCGGCAACGAAACGCTCATCCCTGACAACACCGCACGCTCGGTGGGCATGTACGCGCTCGAACAGC
>JBBQAK010000311.1:0-4823 GCA_038316215.1 Gemmatimonadales bacterium
CCCCCCCCCACCCCGCGCCCCCCCCCTCTCCACTTCCCAACGTCAAACTCACGCCTTTTTGCGATCCTGGAGCCATGTCATCGGGATCATGAACAGCGGAGACAGGAAGAGTCCGAGCAGGACGTTGATCCAGATGAGCGCCATGTAATAGGCGGTCATCCCCAAAGAGGCCCAGATGGTTCCCAGCGTTCCGTGTGATTCCACTGTCTGTCTCCGAAGTCGATTGATGACGGGCACACAGCTGCGCGCGTCCGGCAAGTGCAGAAAAGAGTAAACAACTCGGCCGCCGGAAGGTAGGGGGTGGTTGACGCGTCGCCGTCCGAGGGCGATCAGTCCAACATGTCCGAACTGACGAACTTCCCGCCCGACGCGCTGCTGCGGGCGTCGCTCGAGGTGGCCATGGCGCCCGTCGTCGGACCGCTGGTGCTGGCCGTTTCCGGGGGGCGCGACTCCATGGTGCTGCTCCAGGCGGTGGCACGATGGGCCCCCGAGCGCATCGCGGCGGTGGCCACCTTCGACCACGGCACCGGCCGCTTTGCGACCGACGCGGCCTCGCTCGTCGCGGCAGAATCGCGTCGACTGGGGCTCACCGTGGTGCGCGAGCGCTCGCGGACGCCGGGCCAGAGTGAAGCCGCGTGGCGCATGGCGCGCTGGAATTTTCTTGACCGGATCGCCCGCGCGTTCAAAGCGCGCGTGGCCACGGCGCATACGCGCGATGACCAGCTCGAGACGGTCGTGATGCGTCTCATGCGTGGGGCCGGCGCCCGCGGGCTGGCGGCATTGGCCGCGCCCTCGAGCGTCGTGCGTCCATGGCTTGGGGTGACACGCGCCGAACTGGCCCGTTGGGCCACGCTGGAGAAGGTCGCGTATCTCGAGGATCCGATGAACGTCTCGCGCGCCTTTCTGCGCGGCCGGGTGCGCCACGAGCTGCTCCCGGCGCTCGAGGCGGCGACGCCGGGGTTCTCCGACCAGATGCTCGCGATCGCCGACCAAGCGGCGTCCTGGCGGCGCGACGTCGAACGGCATGTCGATGCCATCGGCATCGCGGTCTCGCGGTCGCTCGATCGCGTGTCCTGCCCCGCGGAGGCACTCGAGTCCACGTCCCGCGAGGGGCGCAGCGTGCTGTGGCCCGCGATCTGCGCGCGCGCCGGTGTGACGCTCGACGCCAAAGGAACTCGCGAGCTCGTCAAGTTTACCACGGCAGGGCGACGTGGATCGAGTATTCGCGTGTCCGGCGGCGCGCTTGCATTGCGGAGGGGCGCTGCGGCTGGCGAGCCACCCGGCGATCGGTTCGAGGTGCGGCGGGTGTCGCCGAGTCGGCTGCGCGAGGGCTCACTTGCCTGGTCGGGTGTCTCGGAAACGTTGCCGCCGCGCTTCGGACGGTTCCGTTGGCGACGGCTGCACACGGCGCCGCCAGTGGGGGAGCGTGGGGAGCAGGACCTGTGGACCATGGGCTTCCCGCGTGGCGAAGCGGTTGCGCTACGCGTCTGGACCGCAGGAGATCGCATCCGAACCGCTGGTGCCCCAGCAGGGAGGCGCGTGACACGGTACTTTTCAGCAGCACATGTCCCCGCATTGGATCGGCCATCGTGGCCGGTGGTGCTCGTCGACAACGAGCCGATGTGGGTTCCTGGAGTTTGCCGCGGTCTCGCGGCACCGTCCTGGCCCGGTCGGCCGGAGTTGATCTGGTACCGGTGTGAGCCCGAGTTTGACTGAGCAGAGCCAACCCATCGCCGAAGATCCCCGCCTCGACGGCCGGGCCGTCCGGCGTATCGTGTACGACGCCGACGCGATCCATGCGCGCGTCCAGGAACTGGGCGCGGACATCACGGCGGCGTATCCCGACGGCGAGTTGCTCGTGTTGGGACTGTTGAAGGGCAGTTTTATCTTTCTCAGCGATCTCGTGCGGCACATCGCACGCCCGTTGCAAGTCGATTTCCTCGTGGCCTCGTCCTACGGCGACGCGATGGAATCGACCGGCGTGGTGCGTCTTCTCTACGATCCGGAAACGGAACTGGAGGGGAAACACATTCTATTAGTCGAAGACATCGTGGATTCTGGTCGTACCCTCAATCGTCTCATCGAACTATTGGGGGACCGGAAGCCGCGTTCGCTCGAAATCTGCGCGCTGCTGCACAAGCACATCGCGACAGAGCTCCATCATCCCACGCGGTTCATCGGGTTCGATGCGCCGCACGAATTTCTGGTTGGCTACGGGCTAGACCATGCCGAGAATTTTCGGCACCTCCCGTACGTCGCCAGCCTGCAGTAAGGCGGTCAACCTATGGCACCGAATATGACGCCCTCGCCGAAGAAGCCGTTCAACTGGGGACGCTTCTCCAAGACGCTGTCGTTCTGGATCCTCGTGATCCTGATTCCGGTCGCGTTCCTGACGTATGGGAACGGCCGTGAAACGCAGGCG
Organism: Gemmatimonadales bacterium; assembly: GCA_038316215.1. GTDB lineage: Bacteria > Gemmatimonadota > Gemmatimonadetes > Gemmatimonadales > Gemmatimonadaceae > Gemmatimonas. The sequence goes on from JBBQAK010000311.1 coordinate 2,423, forward strand.
CCCGAGCTCGATTACAATGCGTACCGGCAACAGCTGGAAGTCGGCAACATTAAAACGGCCACGTTCCAGACTGACAACGTACTGGCCGGTCAATTCAACCAGCCCGTGCGCGTGAATAACCGCGAGGCGCGGAAGTTTGTCACGCGCCTGGTGCCGGGCTCCGCGGAGAAAGAACAGGCGCGCCTGTTCGAGCGTGGGGTCCGTACCAACGCCAGCGAGCCGCGCGCGAATTTCGGCAGCCTGCTCATTACCATGCTGCCGTACATCCTGCTCATTGGCTTCTGGATCTTTTTGTTCCGCCAGATGCAGGCCGGCGGCAACAAGGCGTTCTCGTTCGGCAAGAGCAAGGCGAAGCTGCTGAGCGGCGATACGCCCAAGATCACCTTTGCCGACGTGGCCGGCGCCGACGAAGCCAAGGTCGAGCTGCAGGAAATCATCGAGTTCCTCAAGGACCCACAGAAGTTCACCAAGCTTGGCGGTCGCCTGCCGAAGGGTGCGCTGCTGGTCGGTCCTCCGGGTACCGGCAAGACGCTGCTCGCGAAGGCCGTGGCCGGTGAGGCCGGACGCCCGTTCTTCTCAATGTCGGGCTCCGACTTCGTGGAGATGTTCGTTGGCGTCGGCGCGTCGCGCGTGCGCGATCTCTTCGAGCAGGGCAAGGCGCATGCGCCGTGCATCATTTTTATCGACGAAATCGATGCCGTTGGTCGCCATCGCGGCTCCGGCATGGGTGGTGGCCATGACGAGCGCGAGCAGACGCTCAATCAGCTGCTCGTGGAAATGGACGGCTTCGAATCGAACGACGGCGTGATCCTGATCGCCGCCACGAACCGCCCCGACGTGCTCGACCCGGCGCTCCTGCGCCCGGGCCGCTTCGACCGGCAGATCGTGGTCGACGCGCCCGATCTCCGCGGCCGTGAAGGCATTCTCAAGGTCCACCTGCGCAACAAGCCGCAGGCCGACGACGTGAGCGTGCATTCGTTGGCCCGTGGTACGCCGGGTATGGCCGGTGCCGACCTCGCCAATCTCGTGAACGAAGGCGCGTTGCTCGCGGCCCGAAAGGGTCACGACAAGATCTATATGAGCGATCTCGAGGAAGCGAAGGATCGCGTCATGCTGGGCGCCGAGCGGAAGTCGCTCGTCATGAAGGATGAAGAGCGTCGCCTGACGGCGTTCCATGAAGCCGGACATGCGGTGTGTGCGATGATGGTCTACGGCAACGATCCGTTGCACAAAGTGACCATCGTGCCGCGTGGTCGCGCGCTCGGCATCGCTTTCACGCTCCCCGAGGATGACCGCGTGTCGGTCACTCGCGAGCAGCTCGAAGCGAAACTCGTCATGGCGTATGGTGGTCGTGCGGCCGAGGAGATTGTGTTCGGTCACAACCGCGTGACGACCGGCGCGGCCAGCGACATTCAGCAGGCCACCAGCATCGCCCGTCGCTACGTCACGCAGTGGGGACTCTCCGACACGATCGGACCGATCCTCGTGGGTGATGTCGAGCAGGAGCTCTTTCTCGGTCGCGATATCCAGACGCGTCGGGAAGTCTCCGAGCAGACCGCGCAGTTGGTCGATTCCGAAGTGAAGCGCGTGGCGTTCGAGGCGCATGCCCGGGCCGTCGCCGTGCTCACCGAGCATCGGTCGCTGCTCGATATCGTGGCCACGCAGCTGCTCGAGCGCGAGACGCTCACGCGTGACGACATCCTGCTGCTCAAGGCCGGCAAGGAACTGCCACCGCGCCTGCCGCCCGACATGCCGATGACGCCGCAAACGCTGGCGACGCCGGCCGTGCCGGTGGCCCGGCCGATCACGCCGCCGATGCTGGGCGGTCCGGAAATCGCCCCTGCGTAACCGCTGCGCGGGTTCGGCGTGACGGACCTCAGCAACGTGCAGGTGATGCAGTTCACATGGCGCGACGGCCTCGAAATCGGGGTCGTCGCGTTGGTGTTCTATCGTATCCTGTTGCTCATTCACGGGACGCGCGCCCTGCAAATACTGGGCGGGGTCGCCGTGCTGGTGGCGGCGTACGCCATCGCATCGCTCTTGCAGCTCACCATGATCACTTACCTCCTGGGGTTGGTGTTCACCTATGGTGTGTTCGCGCTGCTCATCATCTTCCAGCCCGAATTGCGCGCCGCGCTCGCCCACATCGGACAGACGCCGGTCACACGGCTCTTCCGCCGTGTGGAGCAGGGGCCCGTGGAAGATGAAATCGCTGATGCCGTCGACCGCCTCTCGCGTTCCGGCGTGGGCGCGATCATCGCCATCGAGCGCGATGTCCCGCTCGCCGATTTCATCAACAGCGGGTCGTCGCTGCAGGCGAAGGTGTCGGCCGATCTGCTCACCACGATCTTCACGCCATACTCGCCGTTGCACGACGGCGCCGTGATCATTCGCGGCGACA
>JBBQAK010000203.1:0-7148 GCA_038316215.1 Gemmatimonadales bacterium
CCGCCTATCGAGTATTTGGAAGAGGAGCGCCTCGATCAACTCGCGGCGCGCGTTGCGCAATCGGGCGTCGCCTGCTTTGAGTTCTATCCGCCCGTCGAGGAATCAGATCAGCAGGAAACGGAACTCGATGCCAAGGAGCGCGCGCGCCAAACGTACGTGCGGTCGCTTGACGTCACTCGTGAAGTCATGACGTCGGCGCGTCTCGGGCGCAGTGCTGGGCTCAAGCGGGTCAAGCGGGCGGTGCAGGGCATCGTGGACGCCATCTTCACCGATGCCGCCTCGTTGATCGGTATGACCACCTTGCGCGAGTTCGACGAGTACACGTTTGTGCACAGCGTGAACGTGAGCATTCTTTCGGTCGCACTGGGGCGTCGGTTGGGATTGACCAAGCTCCAACTGCTGGACCTCGGCCTCGCCGCGTTGCTGCACGATATTGGCAAGTCCCGCATCCCGCTGGACATACTGAACAAGCGGGGCTCGCTCGACGAGCGTGAGCGGGCGATCGTGCAGTCGCACACGTGGCAGGGCGTGCTCGCCATGTTCGCGATGCCGACCGGAGCAGCGCGCCCGTGGCGCGCCATGACGTCGGCTTACGAGCATCACATGCGCACCGACCTCTCTGGGTATCCCAAGCCCTTGCGGTCGCGTCGACTCACGTTGTACAGCAAAATAATCTCGGTGGCCGACGGATTCGATGCGGCCACGACGACGCGCGTGTATCAGGATGCGCCGTGGACACCGGCGGATGTACTGCGCGGCATGCGCGACAATCTGCGTCTCGGACTCGACCCGGTCGTCGTGAAGGCGTTCATCAACCTCACTGGTATCTATCCGGTCGGTACGCTCGTGGTGCTCGACTCCCTCGCGCTGGCGGTGGTGGTCGCAGCCAACCCGGACCCGACGGCGCTGTCGCGTCCCCTCGTGCGTATGATCACGGACGCCCTCGGTAACCGGAACAACGATTTGCAGGTGTATGACCTGACATCCTGCGACGCATCCGGCCAATTTGAACACACCATCATCCGGACCGAGGACCCACAACGCTATGGTATCAACATCGGTGATTACTGCGCCTGACGTCTCTGCATCCCCTGTCTCCCGGCTCTCGGCGCGCTTTACCGCGCTGGCTGCCGAGGGTCGCCGGGCGCTCGTCTGCTATGTCACGGCGGGACATCCGGATCCTGAGCAGAGCGTGACGCTGCTGCGTGGAATCGCGACGGCCGGCGCCGACGTGATCGAAATCGGCGTGCCGTTCTCCGATCCGATGGCCGACGGTCCGGTCATTCAGCAGAGCTCTCAGATCGCCCTCGACCACGGGGTGAGCCTCGAGCGCACCCTTGAGATCGTGCGCGAGGCCGCGATCGACGTACCGGTCGTGCTGTTCAGTTACCTCAACCCGATCATCGCCGCCGGTCCGGACGTATTGGCGCGGGCACGCGCCGCCGGGGTCGATGGCGTGCTCGTGACCGACTTACCGGTCGGTGCGGATCCCGTGCGTGAAGCGTGGTTCGGCGCGAGTGGCCTCGACTTCGTGCGCTTGGTCGCGCCAACGACGCCCGCCCCTCGCATGGCGGAGATCGCACGTCACGGCGGCGGATTCGTCTATCTGATCAGCCGGCTGGGGGTCACTGGGGAGCGCGCCGAGTTACCCCCGGATCTTCCTGACACGGTTGCGCGGCTCCGCGCGTCGACCTCACTGCCGATCTGCATCGGCTTCGGTATTTCCACGCCGGCGCAGGCCAAGGCGGCGGCGCAGCTGGGCGACGGTGTGGTCGTGGGGAGCGCCTTGGTGCGAGCGGCCGGGCGCTCCGTGCAAGAAGCGATCGAACTCACCGCAGCGCTACGCGCAGCGATCGACGAGATCTGACAAACGCCGTGACACCCGAGATGCTCCGCGACCGGCAGCGCCTCGAGCTGCCGTCATGGTCGATCGTCACCGACAAGCGGCGCGCGCACATCGCGCGCGTCGTTGCACTGCTGCACACGTGGGCCGATGCGCTCGCGCTTCCGTCGGCAGAGGTGCAGGCGTGGACGGATGCGGGCGCGTGGCACGATGCGTTGCGAGACGCCGACGAGCCGACGCTGCGCGCCGACACGGGCGATCACGCTCGCCCGTTCGGCATGCTGCACGGCCCGGCGGCGGCGATCCGGCTCGCCGCACTCGGCGAAACGCGCCAGGAGATGCTCGACGCGATTCGTTGGCACACCGTCGGTCACGCCGGCTGGTCACGCGTGGGTCGAGCGCTGTACATGGCGGATTTTCTCGAGCCCGGGCGTTCGTTCATGCAGGCCGATCGCGCCTTTCTCGCGAGCTGCGTGCCGCTCGCGTTCGATCAGGTGTTTCGGCAGGTCGTACGTCTGCGACTCGAGTGGGCGATTCGCGAAGGGAAGGGGCTCGCGCCGGAAACCGTGGCGCTATGGGATAGTGTGCGATGACGACTGCGCCGGGCTGGCCGTCGATGCCGACCGCGGAGTCGCCACGGCGCAAGCGTCGTGGCTGGATAATCGTTGGACTACTGGCGCTGGTGCTGCTTGGTGCCGGCGCCGCGTGGTGGCGCACGCGTGTCACCCCTGCGGTCAGCGACGCGCGCGGGACGATGGCTGCCGTCGATGACGCGCTCGCCCGGGCGCCCACAGACAGTCGAGTGCGCGTGCGGGTGCTGAACGCGTCTGGTACCCGTGGGTACGCGCGGCGAGCCACGCTCGAGTTGCGTGATCGCGGCTTCGACGTGGTGGACTATGACACCGAGAAAGGCGAGACGCGCAGCGGGACGTTGATCGTCTCACACACGGGACACCGCGACTGGGCTGACCGGCTGCAGCGCGCGTTCGGGACCGGCACCATCGAGGCGCGTCCCGATTCGCTACGCTACGTGGACCTCACCGTCTTCGTGGGTCGCGACTGGAAGCCGGCTACCGAGGCGCTCCGTCCGTAGCTGACCACACGCGGCGGCAATGTCGAGCCCGCGGCTGCGACGTACCGCTGTTTCCACACCACGGGCGCGCAGCGCGCGCGTAAATGATGCGATCACCGAGGCTGGTGACGGGACGAAGCCCATCGTGCCGCCGGGGTGCAGTGGAATCAAATTCACGAACGCGCGGCACTCGCGGGCCAACTGCGCGAGCTGCGCGGCATGCGCTGGCTGGTCGTTGACGCCACCCAGCATCACGTATTCAAACGTGACGCGGCGATCGAACTTGGCGGCCGCTGCCATCACGTCGGCCAGCGGGTATTTCGTGTTGACCGGCATCAACGATTGGCGCAGTTCATCGCTTGGCGCGTGAATCGAAATGGCCAGGCGAAACTGCTCGGGACGCTCGGACAGGGCCACGATGCCTGGCAGTACGCCGACCGTGGAAATCGTAATGTGTCGTGCACCGATGCCCAACGCACGCGGATCGTTCAGCAGCGACAGCGTGGTGTCGACCGATTTCCAGTTCATCATCGGTTCGCCCATGCCCATGAAGACGATGTTGGTGGGGATGATCGGCGGCGACAGCAGACGAAGCTCGCGCACCTGTCCGGCGATTTCCGACGGCGCCAAGTTGCGCTGAAAACCCATCGCGCCGGTCGCGCAGAACGCGCACTGGAGCGCACATCCGGCCTGCGACGAAATGCAAAAGGTGATGCGGTCGCCGTCGGGAATGGATACGGTCTCGATCAGCTGTCCGTCGGCCATCCGGAAGAGAAATTTCTCCGTGCCGTCGGTCGAGGTCTGACGAGTGGTGAGTTCCAGCTGCGGGAGGTCAAACGACTGCGCGAGCGCCTCGCGGAGCGCTTTGGGCAGCTCCGTGATCTCGTCGAACGAACGAACCGGCCGCTGCCAGAGTCGGGCAAAGATCTGCGCCGCACGATACGACGGCTCGCCCCGCGCGGACAGCCACGCGAGGAGTCGCGACATGGCCGCATCCGGCGCGAGATCGAGCAGGTTTTCGGTCGCGATCGTGTTTGACATCATTCCTTGAGAATCGAACTGAGCGTGAACTGATAAACGGGGCCGAGCCCCGAGATGCCTTCCTCTCGTGCCACACCCACTACATACCGCGCATAGTACACCGCAAGCCCAGAGCGGATTCGCGTCACGCGGCTGGACCCCGCCGATGCCCGGACGATCGCGGCACGGGCTTCCAGCCGATCCAGCCGGCCGGATAGGAACGGGCCGCGCTCATTCGCACCGCGATTGACGTTGTTCTGACTGACGCCGAGGCGAAGTTCACGCACTCCCGACTCACCGATGACTCGGGCGTCGATCGCCGCCACGAACGCCGGCCGATCATCAATCTCGCGCCCGGGTCGCCACAAAAAGCTGGAGAGGGCGACGCGGGCGTTTTGCCACGGTAGATCGTGGATGACCACGCCCAGGTCCGCCGCGACCGCGGAGTTCACCTCCCGATCCGCCCGTCCTTCGCGCCAGCGCATCGCCAATCCGGCAGTGACGTGCGGCACGACCGTGCGCGCGGCGGTCGCGCTGACCAGCAGGCTGGCATAGCTGATGTCGCCGACGCTTTGCGGGTCGCTCTCGGTGCGTACGAGCCCAGCCACCGAACTGCGTGCGACGGAGAGGCCGAGTGTGGTGCCCGAGGCGCGTCGAAACGCGGCGGAGAGTAACTGCCCGTCGACGCCTTGTTGGGCACCGGTCGACAACGACGCGACGCCGAGTCGGATACGTTCGCCCGGCCTGAGCGCGGACGCCGCTGGATTCCACAATCCTGCGCCGGGCTCTGCCGCCAGAGCGGCAGGCTCGAGTACGGCGCCGAGTGGAAACTCCCAAAGATCCCGCGCGGGCACGGGCTGCGCGGTGAGCCCGCGGGCCCAGCAAAACGCGGCGATCCCGTAGATGAGCGTGCGGCGCATGGCGGACACTAACGGCCAACGCCTTGGCGGGTCAAGCGAAAGTCGGCCGGCAATCGCTACCGAGATTGGCGTAAATCGTTTAACTTTCATCGTTTGCGGCCGTTCATTGGCCGGTCTACTTCCTTGATTCGCCCCGTCCGGAGCGCCGCGCGTAATGTCGTCTTTGCCAGAGCAGTCCATGCTCGCCACCTCCCTTCGTACCGACACGTGCGGCCTCCTGCGTCCGGATGATGTCGGGCGCACCGTTCGCCTTGGCGGATGGGTGCATCGGAGCCGCGATCTGGGCGGCCTTGTCTTTATCGACCTGCGCGACCGCATGGGGCTGGTGCAGTTGGCATTCGGGCCGGCGTGGAGCGATGCCGAGACGCTGCGCATTGCCGCGGCGGTGGGTGTCGAGTCGGTGGTGTTGTGCGAAGGTGAAGTCGTCGCGCGCGAACCGGAGCGGCAGAATCCGGAGATGCTGACCGGTGCGATCGAAGTGCGCGTCACGGCATTGCGCGTAGTCGGCCCCGCCGTCACGCCGGCGTTGCCGGTGGCGCGGGGACGAGGCGAGAAGATGGCGGCCGAAGAGCTGCGCCTGCGCCATCGCTACCTCGATCTGCGTCGTCCGGAACTGCAGGAAAATTTGGTATTACGGCATCGCCTGCTGCAGATCGCCCGCCGCTACCTCAGCGATCGTGGATATCTCGAACTTGAGACCCCGATTCTCACGAAGCCGACACCGGAAGGTGCGCGCGACTACCTCGTGCCGAGCCGCGTACATCCGGGCGAATTCTACGCTCTGCCCCAGTCACCCCAGATCTATAAGCAGTTGTTCATGTGCTGCGGCTTCGACCGCTACTTCCAGATCGCGCGTTGCTTTCGCGATGAAGATCTGCGGGCCGACCGTCAGCCGGAATTCACGCAGATCGACATCGAAGCGTCATTCATCGAACGCGAGGATATTCTCGCGCTCGCCGAAGGCCTCATCGTCGCGCTCTGGGCGGAAGCGGGCCACACGATCCCGGCGCACTTCGATCGCATGAGCTATCGCGATGCGATGGAGTTCTACGGGTGCGATCGCCCCGACCTGCGGTACGAGCTCCGTCTCGCCGACTATACGGCGGTCTTCGGCGGTCTCGATTTCGCGGTCACGACGAGCGCGATCGCGAACGGGTCGCGCGTGCGCGGACTGATCGTGCCCGGTGGTGCGGCGTGGAGCCGCAAACAGGTGGACGAGTTGGAAGCGCTGGCGAAGAGCGCCGGGGCCGGCGGCTTGCTGCGCGTGCGACACGTCGACGGGGCGTACGATGGCCCGTTGGCCAAGTTCCTGACCGACGACGCGCGCACGGCGTTCGCGCTCGCCGACGGCGACCTCGCGCTGTTCGTCGCTGCACCGGATCGCGTGGCCAGCCCCGCGCTCGATCGCGTTCGCCAGGAATGTGCACGACGACTCGATCTGGTCGACGACACGTTGCAGCGGTTCATCGTGGTGATGGATTTCCCGATGTTCGAGGAAGATCCGACCACCGGCGCACTCGCGGCGGTGCATCATCCATTCACGGCACCCCATCCCGAAGACATGCACGCGTTCCCCGACCAGCCCGCGCGTTGGCGTGCCTTGGCCTACGACGTGGTGCTGAACGGGACGGAGCTTGGCGGTGGTAGCATTCGTATCAGCGATCCGGCCATGCAGTCGCGGATGTTTGCGCACCTCGGTATCGGTGATGTGGCCGATCAAGAGCGTCGCTTCGGCTTCTTGCTGGAAGGACTCCGCGCTGGTGCGCCGCCGCATGGCGGCATCGCGTTCGGTTTCGATCGCATCGCGATGCTGCTCGCCGGCGCGCCGTCGCTCCGCGATGTGATTGCCTTTCCGAAAACAACTGCCGCGCGTTCGCTCTTCGAGGGGGCGCCCGTCGCAGTGCCTGCCGAAGATCTCGCCGAGCTGCACCTCACCGTGACCGGGACCGACGCGTGAGCGGCAACGATCGCGCACCCGAAACAGCGACCTCGCGCGTCTCGGTCGAAGGGGCGGACATGCAAATGCTCGCGGGCGCCAACGACGGCAACCTCGTAGAACTGGGCCGCGCCACCGGCACCCGGGTCGCGCTGCGCGGCGACAGCCTCACCATCACCGGTGATACCGACAACGTGGCGCGTGCCGAGTCCATCGCTACCGCGATGGTCATGCTGGTGCGCGACGGGAAAACGCTGATCGCAGACGACGTGCTGCGCTTGTCGCTTACCGAACGTCCGGCGGAGGCACCGGCCGCGACCAACGGCGCGCTCGTGCTGCCAGGCGCGCGGCGTGCGG
>JBBQAK010000030.1:0-16227 GCA_038316215.1 Gemmatimonadales bacterium
AGCAGCCGACACCGGGTGGCGTCGGCGAGCTCGACCATACGGTCGTGAATGGCAAGGCGTGGCGAGGTCATGTCTGAGTTATATCCGTTTATCCGGATGAAAGGATAGCCTCACAGACATGTTCCGTCAACCCGCATGAGGGCGGGTCGGGGATTTGCCCCTCCCGAGAGCCAGCATCGGTGCTACCATTGCCACACATGCTAGATCTTCCTCTCGCTCTGGACCTGTTGGTTTCGGCTCTGGTCGGACTGGCGGTGGGCGTCGAGCGGGAATGGTCGGGACACACGACCGGCCCCGACGGCCGCTTCGCCGGTATCCGAACGTTCACCCTCCTCGGGGTGATCGGCGGTTTTGGCGGCTGGTTCCTTCGCGATGGCCAGTTGGCGATGGCGGCCGTCATTATCGGTGCGGGCGTGCTCTTCCCGATTGTGGCCTATGCGGCCACGCTCCGCCGACCGGGCACCACCACCGACGGCACCACCGAGGTGGCCGCCATCCTGGTCGTCGTGATAGGGGCCGCGTCCGCCCTTGGCCATCGCACGATGGCCAGCGCGGCGGCCGTGCTCTGTGTGCTTCTGTTGGCCGAGAAATCGGCGTTTCAGAAGGCGCTGCAGAAGGTCGCCGCGAATGAACTGCGGGCCGCTCTGCAATTCGCCGTGCTGGCGCTGGTCGTCCTGCCCCTGCTGCCGTCGGGCGCATACGGGCCGTTCGGCGCGTTCCAGCCGCGACAGCTGTGGACCGTCGTGCTGCTCTTTTCGGCCCTGAACTTCGCGGGCTACATCGCGCGCCGCGTGATCGGCGAAACGCGCGGACTCGCGGTCACTGGCTTACTGGGCGGCCTCGTGTCGTCAACCGCCGTCTCGCTCACCTTCAGTCGACGGAGCCGAGCCGAACCCGCATTGGCGCTCCCGCTCGCCCTCGGTGTGGTCGCCGCGTGCACGATACTCGTCCCGCGCTTGCTGGTGATTTCGACGATGCTGCAACCGGCAGTCGCCGTCGCGGCGGTGTCTGTGTTGGCGCCGCCCTTTTTGGTCGGTGTCGCGTTGATCGCCTTTGCGATGTGGCAGGAGCGCGAAACGCGCCGCGCGCCGACACCCGACGACGGCAGCGGCAGCGGCAGCGGCACGACCGTGCCACCCCCCGCTCCCATACGTGGGCAGAACCCGCTCGCGCTCGCCTCGTCGCTGCAAATGGCGCTGGCGTTCCAGGTAGTGCTCTTCGCCGTCGCGTGGGTACAGCAGGCCGTCGGTTCGACCGGCGTGCTGCTCTCGGCCACGCTGCTCGGTCTGACCGATGTCGACGCACTTACCGTGTCGATGACGCGCTATGGGACTGACGCGGCGACCGTGCGGGTGGCGGCGGCGGCGATCGGTATCGGCGTGTTATCAAACACGATGCTCAAACTCGCGCTCGTGGTCAGCATCGGCGGTCCACGGTTCCGTGCGCGCGCGGCGGTCGGCCTCCTCGCGCTGGCGGTTGCCGCCGGCGCCGGCATCTGGATCGGCTGGCCGTGACCGCGCCCACGACCGCGCCCACGACCGCCACCGACACGGTGCATCAGCGCATCAGCGCCGTGGGCGGGGCGACGCGATCATTTTTCGATCAGATCGGTGGCGGCTCACGCTTTGTGGTGGCGACCGTCCGTGCTATACGCGACACAAAAGAATGGATCCCAGAGTTCAGCACGCATGCACGCATTCTCGGCGTTGAGTCGCTGCCGATCGGTATCTTCATTGCGCTGTTCACGGGAATCGTGCTCGCGCTGCTCGCGAGCTATTCCGTCGGTGATCTCGTGCCGCCGTACTTCGTGGGGACGCTGGTGCAGAAAACGATCACGCTCGAACTCGCCCCGGTGCTGACCGGCCTCGCGCTCGCCGGACGGGTGGGCGCGAACATCGCCGCCGAGTTGGGCACGATGCGGGTGACGGAGCAGATTGATGCGTTGGAAACCCTCACCTTCGACCCGATGAGCCATCTCGTGGTGCCGCGTGTCTTGGCATCGACGATGATGTTTCCGGTCGTGGTCGCCGTGGCGATGCTGGTCGGGTTGCTCTCGGGGTGGGTGGCATCGATCGTGTTGCTCGACATCACGACTCCACAGTTCCTTAAAGGTGTGCGCATTTTTTTCACTGACTTCGATGTGCGCTATGGCTTGGTGAAGTCAGCGAGCTTCGGCGCGGCGGTTTCCCTGATCGGATGCCGAGCCGGACTCAATACACAGGGTGGCGCGCAGGGTGTTGGACGCAGCGCCACACGGGCCGTCGTGATTTCCGCCGTCATGATTCTCGTTCTCGATGCCTTTTGGGCGCTCGTCTGGCTCACCGGCCGTACTATTCGGTAGCGCATGAACGCGCCTATTCTCCCGCACGAACTATGACCACCTCCCGACGTGTCAGCGACTTCGTGGTCGGCGCCACCGTGCTGGTAGTAACGATCGTGGTCATCGGCACGGTCCTCTGGCTCAAACAGGCCGATCTCACCGGCAAGACCAGCCATCTGATCGTGCGCACGCGCGACGTGGGTGGTGTCGCGCTCGGCAATCCAGTCGTGATCCGTGGTGTTCGGTCCGGGCAGATCGAGTCGATCGCGCTCGGTGAGCCTGGATGGGTAGTCCTCAAGCTTGGCATGGATCGCGGCGTCACACTTCCGTCCGATCCGGTCGTGCTACTTGCCGCCGCGAGCCTGTTCGGCGAGTGGCAGGCCACCATCACCGATGCAGCCGGCGTACCCGCCGACCGCGAACTGCGAGCGGCGATCAGTGAATCGCGCACCACCGGCGACACGCTCGCTGGTGCCGTGCTTCCCGACATCGCGCAGCTTACCACCGTGGCCGGACGTATCGCTGGTGATGTCGCGAAAGTGGCTGACCGTGTGCAGGTGGCGTTCGATGATCAGGCCGCGCGTGAATTGCGCGAATCCATCCGCAACTTCTCGCGCCTCTCGGCGCAGCTGGCGACGACGGTGCAGTTGCAGTCGAAGAACCTCGATCGCGTCAGCAGTGACGTGCAGCGCGGCCTCACCACTATAAACGCCGCCGCCGCAAATCTGAACGCATTTTCGTTACGCGTTGATTCAGCGACCAGTCGCGGGGAATTGCAGACGATCGTGGCCAACTCGCAAGCGGCCGCCAAAGAGTTACTCGCGGCCACCACGCACCTCCGCGAGCTGGCGGTGGGACTCGATCGAACTGAGGGGCAGCTGTCGAACGCGGTGGCGAAGGCGGACTCCGTGTTCAACAAGGTCAACGCCGGCCGTGGTACACTTGGCATGCTGGTGAACGATCCGGCGTTGTACCAACAGAGTGATTCGCTCGTGCGCGAACTGCGTTCGCTGGTAGCCGACCTGAAGAAGAATCCGAAGCGCTACTTCAACGTGCGGGTGTTCTAACGTCGCACGTCACGCCGACGGTACCGCCAGCACACCACACCGTGCCGTCCGCAGTACCCGCGTGGCGACCGACCCGACGATCAGCCGCTCGAGGAAGCTATGACGCTGCGTACCGACCGCGATGAGATCGCACTGCGCCTGCTGCACAAAGGACAGCAGGGACGACGCCGGATCCCCACGCACGGTCACCGTTTCCACGAGCACGCCGTCGGGTGGATCGAGCTGCGAGCGAACCTGGTCGAAAAGGGGCGGCAGCGTGCGTCCATAGTCGGCATCCCACGTTTGCCAGTCGGCCGACGGATGTTCGAAGCGCGGGCGTACGTGGACCAGCGTAATTCGCCCGTTGGGGGCCACCAGACGGGCGGCGAGCCGCGCCGCCTGTACGCTCGCCGCGCTGAAGTCGAGGCCGACCACGGCGTGTAGCGGATGGGACGGAAAATTCGGACAGACGGCCAGCACCGGTACGCGCGATTCGCGCAGCGTCGCCAGCGTGGTCTCCGTACCGAACAGCCGGTCGAGCGGATTGTGGCGCCCGATGCCCATCACGATGACCGACGCATGGCGACGCAGCGCTTCCGTCGCCAGCACGCGCGACGGCGAACCCAACCGCACATCAACCTGCCACGACGGATCACCGGCAGCCGAGACGGAGATCGCACGACGCACGTCCTCGACCATCGACACGCGACGCGCCTCATCCAACTCTGCTGGAACCGGCAGCACGTCCATGCCTGCCGCCACGCCGGGCGTCGGCTCACAGACGCCAAATACCTGCAGCGGACCACCAAATGCCCGCGAGGCGAGTCGGCCGGCATTGAACAGCGCATCACTCGAGATCGATGCGCCATCGCAGGCGACAAGCACAGGTCCATCGATGCCGGGCGACAGATACTCCGAGGGCATGACGGGATCGTGGGCGAGTACGGACATAGGCGGGACCCTCTTGAAGCGTCGAACAACGTGCGCCGTGGGGCTGGAGAAGAGAGTCGCACGTTTCAACCTCGCGCTGTATCGGGGAGTCCTGTGGTCCGCGTCAGGGAATCCCGTACAGTTGAGCCGACTCAGGCGCTACAGCGCCCAGCGCTACAGCGCCCAGCGCAGCGCACGCGCCGTGCGATCGAGCAGTCGGTGTGACCACGTCCGCTGCTGCCATGCGTCCACGGTAATTTCCAGACTGTTGGCGATATCCGCTTGAAAGCAGCGCTCGAGCGCGGCGGCACAGTCGTCGTCGAAGACCAGCACATTGCATTCGGCATTCAACCAGAACGACCGGAAGTCCAAATTCGACGAACCAATAACACTCGCGTATCCATCGACCACCATGGTCTTCGCGTGCAGCGTGGCGCGTTCATATTCGAAGATGCGCACACCGCTCTCGAGTAGCGGGCGATAGGCCCCATGCGCCGCATGCCGGATGAACGGCATGTCGGTGCGCTCGCTGGGCAACAACAAGCGCACATCTACGCCGCGGCGCGCCGCCGTGAGTAGAAACGAGAGCGCTCGGGCGGGTGGTGCAAAATACGGCGTGGTAATCCACAGGCGCTCGCGCGCGCCGCCCAACAGCGCCGAGAGCACGCTGAGCATTTCGCGCTGTCCGCGTCCGGGGCGTGGATCGAGCACGAGCACTGCGCGATCATCCGGGGCGGCCACATCGATGACACGACGCACGCGACGTCCGCGACGACGATCACGTTGCCGTCCGAGCTGACGCTGCACCTGACGCTGCACGGTGCGCGGCAAGCGACGCTGCAAGGCCTGCATCCCGACCGCATCGATGTTCCGCTGCGGCGACGTCTCCACATCATCACTCCAGCTCACATACTCGAGCCCTGGCAACGCGGGACCACGGGCACGATCCCAACCTTCCGCGAACACCGCCGCCAGTTCGCGCGCCACCGACCCTTCAATCTGCACGAACGTATCGCGCCACACATCGTGACGCGCTCGGATCGACGAGCCGTACTCCTCGCCAATATTCATGCCGCCCGTGAAGGACACACGGCGATCGCATACCAGCAGCTTGCGATGATCGCGACGCAGGGCTTCGAACGGATGATGCCAGAACCGATGAAAGTGTCGCACCACCACACCTTGATCGGTAAGGGAGTCCCAGAAGCGATCGTGCGTACCCATCGACCCGATGGCATCGGCCAGCACGTAGGTGCGCACCCCGCGTGCGGCCGCCCGCACCAGCGCCTGTTGTACCGACTCACCAAGCTTGTCGTCACGGAGGATGTACGTCTCCAGTAACACCTCCTCCTGCGCGGCATCGATCGCCGCGATCATCGTGCGGAACGCCTCGGCACCATCGGGAAGGAGCACCGGCGGCGGGCACTGATGCATGGGTCCGCCATCGATGAGCTGCAGGAGCTCGCGAAACGCCGGGTCACGTACGCCCTCGGTGAAGCGCCGGGCGGCGCCCCACGCACGATAGGTGCGCACTTCCCGTGGTGACGGTGCGTCACCCATGTTTCAGCATGACCTTCATTCTGCGACTCCTGATCAATGCGGTCGCGCTCTGGTGCGCCGCACGCTTCATCGATGGTATCAGCTACACCGGCAGTTGGCAGGGACTGGTCGGGCTCGCCCTCGTCTTCGGTGTCGTGAACACGTTGGTGCGACCGGTTCTGTCGTTCTTCTCGTTCCCGATCCAGATCATCACGCTGGGCGTGTTTACCCTCGTGCTGAATGCCGCCATGCTGCTGCTCACGAGCGCCCTCGCGACACGACTCGGCGTCTCGTTCCACATCAGTGGATTCTGGGCCGCGTTTGTCGGCGCGTTGCTGGTGAGCATCCTCAGTACCATCCTCAGCTGGGTCGTGATTCCAAGCGACGCCAAAAACGACTGAGTCGTCCTCTCACGCGGGAAGCTCGTCCAGAGCGCGCTGAAGCACCAGTTCCAGCGCGTTTCGTACCCGCTCCGGCGCGAGGATCACCGCGTCGGGGCCGTACTGCAGCACATGGCGGATCGCCCACGATTCGTCGGCGAGCGGATAATGCACCAGGAACGATCCGTCGGGATGCGTCACACCGGCTTCGCGCTCGGCGATCCATCGTGCCACGGTGGGGCTATACCGAACGACCAGCGACTCCACCGCCGACACGTCCTGCACGAACACATGCCCCTGCTGCACCACCGACTCCACGGCGAATTCGGCAGGGCGCTCGAAGCGGTCGCTCGTCTCTACCGCCGTGCGCACGCGATCGAGACGGAACACGCGGAGCGTGTCATTCCGCTCGCAGAACGCCACGAGATAGATGTTTGCATCGGCGCGCACCATCGCGTACGGACGCACCCGACGCTCTGTCGCCTCGCTCGCGTTCGAACGCTGATACGTGAGCACCACCACCTGATGACGCTCGATTGCGCGCTGTAGCACGACCACCGCGTCCCATTCCCGGTCCCGTGCCGGTTCAATCGCGAGGCCACTGGCGGCCTCGGTGATCGCACGGGCCTTGCGTTTGTCGACCACGGTATCGACTGGCCGCACCGCCAGGTCACGCAGTCGCCGGCGCACGTTGGCGACGAGATGCCGCTCATCGACGGCGAGCTCCTGCTCCAGGATGCCAAGCCCCAGCTCGAGTGCGGCGACCTCCGGCCGGGTGAGTCGCATCGGTCGCTTGAAGTGCGAGGACCGCATCGACACGCTGTCCGAGCCGACGAACAGCTGAACGCTTTCCACAAAGCCCGGCGGCGTATCGTCGCGGTCCAGGCAGAGAAAGTCCTCACGCAGTGTTTTGACATCGGTTCCTATGCGCTCGGCAAGCTGCTCGATCGTGAGCTTCATCTCATCGGCGATAGTCGGAAAGGCAATCAACAGTCGCTGCAATCGCTCATCGGCGCGCGTCATGCGATCTCCGCGACGGGCGCGTGAGGGTAGCCTGCCCGGTCGGCCGCCCGGTGGGCCGCAAGTGTGTCATGCAGCAGTGCGCGCCAGCTGCCATGCCATTCGGACGGCGACACGATCGACGCGTCTCCGCCAAACGTGAGTAGCCATCGCAGAAAGGGATCACGTCGGCGCACGCGAAAGTGCCGCTGCGCAGGATGGCTCCCCTCCTCGCCCAACTGCATGCCCTGCAGCACCTGCCCGGACTCTCCCCGGAAGGCGACCACCACGGACACGGCTTCCTCGTCGCCGAGCTCCCACGCCTGACGCGACGCGGCATGCGTTTCGAGGTTGAAGGCCTCCGGGATGACGTAGTCCGGCTGCTTCGTCGACGCGTTGTACTTGGGCTTGGAGATGCGGCTCACGCGGAACTGCCGGAGCGCCTGCTGGCCCGCGTCGTGCGCCACCAAATACCAGTGTCCGGTGAGGAACACGAGTCCGTAGGGCTCCACCGTGCGCATACTCTGTCGGTTCCGACCCATACTCGCGTAGCTGAAGGTGACGCGCTTGCGGGCGGACAGGGCGCGACCGAGCATTTCGAACGTGCTGGCCTGCACCTTCACCGTCGCGGTAAGCGGTTCACCGATTGGCAGCAATCCGACATCCTGTTCGAGCTTCCGGATGGCCGCCGCCGCGTCGGCATCGAGCGTCGGATTACCGAGCGCGCGTACACGCGCGGCGGCACGACGCAACGTGAGGCATTCGTCGGGGGTGATCGCCAGCACTGGTAACGCCTGATAGCCGATGCCTTGCGGACGCGGAATCGTGCGCACCTCGAGTGCCGGGACGATGCGCGATTCGCACAGCGCGAGAAACGGGAGATAGAACGCGTCGGAGCGCAGACGATAGCGTGAATCGCCGCCGTCGCTGTCCTGCAACGTCTCGATCGCGATGCCGAATTCTCGGAGCTCGTCCTTGTCGCGCTCGAAGGTGCGCATCACGCTCGGCTCATCAACGTCGCCGGCGGCGTAGCCCGGCACGTCGCGGCGGAGGTCGGCGAAGATCGCTCCGTGATGGCGCCGCAGCAACGCGGCGAGCAGATCGAGCCAGCGGGTCAGTTTGTCGGCAGCAGCCATGCAATGAATACCAAAAGGTAAACGTGTTCTCCGCCAACGTGGAGCACTCACGGCACGCGGGACGGCTTCAGGAGAATATCAGTGGATGAATACTGGCACCACGAACTGACAGAAGAGCGCACCCACGATCGTCATGGCAAAGCCCCAGAGGAGCAGCTGGCGGAACAGCTGCTTGGTGTCGTGGCCCGCCGGCACGGCAGCGATGCACAGCGCACCGATCGTGGACAGCGGCGACACATCGACCAGCGCGGCGCCCACGTTGATACTGATCGCGATCTGCAGCGGGTTGCCACCACCGAGCTTGGCAACCAGCCCCGGCACGGCCGGAAGAAACGCCGGATAGACCACCCCCGACGTCGAACTATATGTCGACAGCAGCCCGGTGACACCGGCAATCACCCCGTTCACCGAGCCGGGCGTGGCAAGCTTGGACAGCATCGTGGTGAAGAGATCCATTCCACCAGTCTTCTCCAGCACGCCGATCAGCACGCTCACGCCGCACACCATCACGATCACCGGCCAAGGCACCTGCTTCAGCATCGCGCTGTCCTCGCCGATGCCAAGCAATACCAGTATGGCCGCGGCGGCGAAGGCGGTAAGGCCGGGGTTGAACTTGAGCACGAGTACCGCACCCACCCACAGGATGCCGACCGCCAGCGTGGTCCAGTGCGCGCGCGTGAGCGCTGAACGCTCCTCCTCGATCACGACCTGTCGATCGCGCAGCATGGCCGGCCCGCCGAACAGCGCCCACGCCGCGCACGCCACGATCGCGTGCGCGGCAAAGTTCATCAGCAACACCGCGGTGACGTGACCGCCCAAACCGGCCTTCTCCATCAGCGAATGCACGAGCGCACCGATGGCACTGATCGGTGAGAGGTTCCCGGCGTTCGCTCCGTTGCCCACCATCAGCGCCATCAGCAGCATCGGTGCCTTGGCACGATGCGCAATGCCCATCGCCAGTGGCGCCAGCAGCGCCGTGGTGGCGATCGCGCCCGGTCCGCTGGTGGAAATCAGACACGCCAGCAGAAACACGAAGGGTGGCAACAATGCCGAGCGACCACGCAGCATGCGGACACCGTGCTGTGTCACCGCTTGCATGGTGCCATTGGCCTGCGCGATCCCGAACAGCAGCGTGACGCCAAGCAGCGTCAGAAACAAGGACGACGGGAACACCGCCATCAGTTGCTCGGCCTTCCAGTCGGCGGCGAAGGTCGCGATGCCCCACGCCAGCGCGACCGCAAGCACGCCGACGTTTACGCGCGACGTGAGACTGGCCGCCACCACCAACAGCAGCGCCAGCAGTGACAGCACGGCGGGACTCACGTGCGATGCCACGGCGGCAGTAAATGCCGCTGTACTTTGCCCAGTGCGGTACGCGGCAGGGCATCCACGCGCACGAATCCGCGCGGCACTTTGAACGACGCGAGCTGCGTACGTACTTGGCTCGCGAGCGCCTCCAGATCGACCGCCTCGTCGCAGACCAGATACGCCACCGGTACTTCACCGCGTACCGCGTCCTTCACGCCGACCACCGCCGCCTCACGCACTCCGTCCTGCTCGGCCAGCAACTCTTCGATCTCGCGCGGATAGATGTTGAAGCCACCCGAGATGATCAGATCACTACGCCGTCCTTCCAATGTGATGTAGCCATCCGCCGCACGCACGCCGACGTCACCGGTGCGAAACCAACCATCGGCAAACGCGGCGGCCGTCGCATCCGGACGGCGCCAGTAGCCGTCGCACACATTCGGCCCGCGCACCCACAGCTCACCACTCGTACCGTCGGGGACATCCGCACCAGCTTCGTCGACGATGCGCACGGCCGTCAACGGCATCGGAAACCCCACGGTACCAGCACGCCGCTCACCGTAGTACGGATTGCTCACGTTCATGAGCGTCTCGGTCATACCATAACGCTCGAGAATCATGTGGCCGTAGCGCTCACGGAACGCTTCCATCACCGGTGCCGGTAACGGCGCTGATCCGGACACAAACAGTCGCGTCCGCGCACCGATCGCCGCCGCGCGAGCTGGCGCGACATCGAGCAAACGGACGAACATGGTCGGGACCCCAAAAAACACGGTGGGTTGATACGACTCGAACCAATCGGCCGCGCGTTCGTGCACGAAGCGCTCCTCGAGTCGCATATGACAGCCACTCAGCAACCAGACATGCAGGCCGTTGCCCAGACCGTGCACGTGAAAGAGCGGCAACACAGCGAGATAGCGATCATGGCTCGTAAACTCCCAGCCACTGGTGAGTGCCAGCGCGTTCGCGGCGAAGTTGCCGTGCGTGAGGACCGCGCCTTTCGAGGCGCCGGTGGTCCCCGAGGTGTACACGAGCGCGGCGGGCGTGTTGGCCGCGCAGGGTACCGCCAGGCGCTCCGACGATTGCGGTGCCGCGGCGGCGACCAGCGCTTCGAGGCTCCAGGACGTGACGCCCGGCGGAAGATCAGCCTGCTGCGCCGTGGTGGTGATCACGGCAATCGGTGACGCGTCGCTCACGATATGCGCAATCTCGCGTTCGCGATATAACACGTTCACCGGCACGACGATGATGCCGGTCTTGATGCACGCCAGCCAGAGGTCGATGATCTCGACCCGGTTGGTGAGGTAGAACGCCAAACGATCGCCGGCCTGCACACCGCGCGCACGCAGCGCATGCGCCAGGCGGTTGCTCCGTTCCTCAAGCGCGCCGAACGTGAGCGCGTGGGACTCGCCGTTCGAGTCGATGTAGTCGAGCGCCGGCGTCGCGGCGCGCCCAATCAGCGAGCGATCATACAATCCGAGGAGTGACATGCGGCAGAAGGTAACGCCTACAAGAGACCGAACTCGCGCACGATCGCGCGAACACCAGCCAATTGCAGTCCGTCCTCTTCGAAGACGATGATACCCAGCAAAGCACGACCGACATCGTCGGGAAGTCGATCGGCTCGGAAGACCTGGATGACCGGTCCCATGGGCATCGCGTCGCGCAACCGGGGATGCGACCATCCACTCGCGAGCGTCGGCTCGCTGTCAAAGCCCTTGGCCAGTACCGTCGTGAACGCCGACGCCGGCGCGCCCCGGTAGCTCACCGAAGGCAGTTCGCCGCCGAAGCTGCGCTCGAAGAGGGCCTGCCAGGCCATTGGACGGGCCCCTTGGGCACGCGTGCCCGTGGCCAGCACGATCCGCGGCGAACGCGCGAGCACGTGCATGCGTTGAACAGCATCCTGCAGATCATCGAGAATGCGCGCCTCGCGATCTGGCGCCATTTCGGGTGGTGAATTGCCAGAATCATCGATCATCCCCCAATCTTCTCTCCCGTCCGCGGCGCAGCCACCCCAAGTGACCCAGTGTTTACACTTTTTCTCGTTGTCTTTCTCGACCTGATCGGATTCGGGATGATCATCCCGGTCTTTCCGTTCTACGCGGAGCACGTCGGTGTCGCTCCGGCGTCGGTTATCTTCTTCCTGGGGCTCTACTCCCTCGGGCAGCTGGTGGGCGCGCCGATCTGGGGAAGCCTTTCCGATCGCATCGGTCGGCGTCCGGTGCTACTGATCACGTTGCTCGCCAACGCCGGGGCGTCAGCGATGCTGGCGTTCAGCACCACGGGCGTGATGCTGGCGATCTCGCGCATCGTGGCTGGACTCGCGGCCGGCAATATTTCGGCCGCCTACGCCTACACGACCGACATCACGACCGACGCGACCCGTCCGAAGGCGCTTGGACTCCTCGGTTCCGCCTTCGGCATGGGCTTCATTCTCGGTCCTGCACTGGGCGGCATGCTGGCCGGTGCCAACCCTGAAGATGGTTCGGGCTTTGCCCGCGTGGCCTACGGGGCAGCGGTCCTGTCCCTCGTCGCCTTCGTGCTCACCCTCGCCCGGTTGCCCGAGTCGTTGCCGCCGGAGAAGCGCCGCTCGTCGACCACGAAGCGCACCGGCATGCGCACCTACTTCGCGCGCCCAATCTTGCGCGATCTGCTCTTCTCCACCGTCATCGTGGTGGCGGCGGTCGCGCTCTTTCAAAGCACGCTGGCGCTGTTCACCGCCGATCGACTTGGTGTCGGTCCGCGCACGCTGGGCTGGATCTACGGCTTCGTCGGTGTCGTGTCCGTGGTCGTGCAGGGTGGCGTGATCGGTCCGCTCACCAAGCGCTTCGGTGCACAGTCGCTCACACGCATCGGCGCCGTACTCGTCGGCATCGGCATGGCTGGCGTACCCTTCTCATATTCGATCGCCTGGCTCCTCGTCGCGCTCGGCATTTTTGGCGTGGGCTCGGCCCTCTTCAACCCCAGCATGAGCGGCCTCGTCGCCACCGCCGCCGAACCGCACGAGCGCGGCAGCGTGCTCGGCGCCTATCAGGGCGCTGCATCCATGGGCCGAGTGATCGGCCCATTCGCCGCCAGTGGCGTGGCCAGTGCCAGTTCATTGTCGATCCCATTCCTCGTCGGTGCCGTCGTCTCACTCGGCGGTGCGTTATTGATCCACACGCGCCCCAAAGCCAAGCCGTCCGAATAGTTCCGACCGCGTGTTGGACTGATCACGCAGAGGCAAAGAGAATCAGAGGAAAGGAGATGCCGCCCCTCTCATTCTCTTTTTCTCTTTGCCTCTGTGCGGTCAGTTCTTACGACGACGAGATCGCTGAAGCGACCACGCCCAGGCTACGACCCAAGCCCGCCGACCACGCGCTTCATCAGGGCGCCGCGCGGCAGTGTCGACGCCGCCTGAATGCCGTTGATGATCAGCACCTGGGCTTCCGGAATCGTGCTCGGGAAGCGCTGCAGGAACTGCGTACCATTCATCGCCGACGGTAACGTCACGAGCTCGATACGCGCCGGCTGCACGTTGATCAGTGCCGGATCGTTGAGCGGCTTGAAGGAGCGGATCGACGCTTCCACTTCAGCACCGCGCTGCGACGCCACCTGCGACGCCATGATGCCGAGCAGCAGATACGTCGTGTTCTGATGCGACAACGACGCCGCGAGCCCTGTAACGGCTCCCTGCTCCGTCTGCGCCGTGAACGACGCCATCACCGCGGGCAGGCCGTTGATCGTCGTCTGGCCACTCTGGCCGACCACGATCCCCTGTTGGCCGAGGAACCCCTGCAGCGCCTGCGTCGGTGTGCCCTGACCCGGCACCAACTGAATCTGTGCGCCGTTATCGGGGCTCCCCGCCACCACGGCGTCCGGCATGTTGGCGGTCCTCCATCCGGTCGGGAACGTGATCTCGAAGCGAAGGTCCGGATGCAGAAAGCGCGTACCACGGAAATAGCCTTGACGTGGATTCTCACCGAACACCATGCCGTTCAGTAAACGCAGATACGAGTCGCGATTCACGTTCGCATTCTTTAGCGCGCCCGCAGGCAGTTCCGCCACACGCTGCTCGGCGCGTTGCACGCGATTGCCCGGGTCCGGGTGCGTACTCTGCCACTCAGGCACCCGACCGCCGCCATCGCTGAGACGGCCTAGCGTGGTAAACACATTCGCCGCCTCGCGAACGTCGTAGCCCTGCGCGAGCGAATACTGGAAGCCGAGCGCGTCGGCCTGTAATTCATCGTCACGACCGAATTTCAGGAAAAGCAAACCCGCGCCAGACCCCAGCACATCGCCGTATTTGGCGACCGTCGGCGAGAGAATGCTCGCACCGACGAGACCGATCTGCGCGACCTGCTGCTTGCTCATCGCCGCAACGGTGTGCTTCGCCGTGACGTGACCGATCTCGTGACCGATGACCTCGGCGAGCTCCGCTTCGCTGTTGAGGTGCGTCATCAAGCCACGCGTCACGAAAATGAAGCCACCGGGATACGCGAACGCATTCACGGCCGCCTCGTCGAGCAGATGGAATTCCCACGGCAGGTTCGGTCGCTCCGACTTTGCCGCGATCTGTGTACCGATGCGTTTGACGAGCGCCTGCGCCTCCGTGCTCTGGTATTCACCGATGCGCTGCAGATCGCCCGCCGATGCCTGTTTTCCCATCTGGATTTCCTGCGATTCCGAGATGAGCGACAGCTCGCGTCGTCCCGTGACCGGATTCGTCGCGCAGGCGCCTGTCGTGAGCAGCAGCCCGAACGCTGCAGCACGGCGCAGTCCTGTCCCCATGGTCATCCTCCGAATGCGGTTAGTCATGCCTACATCGTCACACACCACATACACAGTGGGCAAGCTACGTGCCTCATCCGGCGTTTTGCTTGACCCTCAGTATCTCCATCGGCACATTCGCACCTGAGTGATCCGCGATTCGCGCCTGTGTTTCTTCGGCCCCCCGTCATGCTCCCCAGTAATCTGCGTCCAATTCCGCTGTCACCTCCTGCCGTGGGCGGTCGCCCGCGGTGGTCGATCATGACACCGGCACTGTCTCTGCTGTTTGCTGCCGGCTGTGCCAGCTCTCGCCTCGTGCCGGCCACCGCGACTCGCCCCGTGACCGCGGCCGATAGCGCCCGCGTGCGGGCACTCGCTGCTGAGCAGGCGGGTTCGGGCGGCATACGCCGCGGCGTCATCGGTGTGCCGCCATTCGCGTCCGTGGGACGCGATACCACGCTCGTTCCGCTGGCCTATGCCTTGGCTGATCTTGTCTCGACCGACCTGTCGCGCAGCAAGGGCGTGACCGTCGTTGAACGGGCTCGGCTGGGTGAGGTGCTGCGCGAACTCGATCTCGCCGCGACGGGACGCGTGGATTCCGCGACGGCACCGCGCGTCGGACGTCTCGTCAGTGCCGAACGGCTGATCTTCGGCGCCGTCGAGGCACTCCCCGACGGGCGTACGATTCGCCTCGGTGCGCGCATCGGTGACGTCGAACGATCCACCGTCACCAGTGCGGTCGATGCCCGCGCACCGCTCGCTGAAATTTTCGCGGCCGAGAAAGAGCTCGTATTTCGTCTCTTCCAGTCGCTCGGCATTGTGCTCTCGCCAGCCGAACGCGCGGAGATCGAGCAACAGCCGACCAAGAACGTGTCTGCCCTCCTTGCCTACGGGCGTGGCGTGCAGCGCAGCTATTTCGGTGACTCGAAGGGCGCGGCCGAGGCGTTCCGCGCCGCGCACCGCCTCGACCGGCGTTTCCGGGAGGCGCGCACCCGAGAGCTCGAAGCACGCGCGATCGGCGCCATCGGCACGAGCAACCCGATCGCCATCCCCGGCGTGCGACCGCTCGACCGCGCCATCTCCACGGCCGTTGACCGACTCAATCGTCCGCTCGATCTCGTCACCAACGTCTCGCGCGCCGTGTCCACGGCGACCGATCCGTCGTTCCCGAACACCAGGGGCATCATCGTGATCACGGTGGTCCGCCCATGAGCGCCGCCTTCTCGAAGACACGCCGTCGGACCGCCCTCGCGGCGGTCTCCGCCCTGCTGCCGATCGCCGTGCACGCGCAGGATCGCCTCGTCGGTACCAGCGCCGTCGGGACCGGTATCACGACCGACGTGGTGCAGTTCGGCGGGAACGGTTACGGGCAGCCCGGTGCGGCCGGACGGGATTCCATCCGCCTCCGCAGCATCGCGCAGCTCTCGGTCCCGATCTCCGTGGCCGTTCCACTCGGCACCATGTGGACGGTCGACCTGCAGTCGGTGTACTCCACCGTGCGCCTCGGCTTCGACCCGCGCACTGGTGCCCGCCAGAACCTGACCCTCTCCGGCGTCAGCGACGTGCGCGTTCGCGCCACCGGTCGTCTACTCAACGACGGCCTGGTGTTCACGGCCGGCATCAACGCACCGACCGGGCAGACCGAACTCACGGCCAACGACCTCACCGTGCTCCGGGCGAGCGCCGCACCCGCCCTCGGCCTCAGTGCGCCGCCCGTCGGCGGTGGACCCGCCGGTACCGTTGGGCTCGTGGCCGCCCGCAAGCTCGGAGCCTGGGCCGTCGCTCTGGGCGGCTCGTACGAAGTGCGTGGTACGTATCAG
>JBBQAK010000472.1:0-2329 GCA_038316215.1 Gemmatimonadales bacterium
CGGTCTGGAAGCTTGGGAACTGGCGGCGAACCGCGGTGTGACGGTGGTGCGCTCGGACGCCTCGGACCACGGGCACGCCGAGCCGGTGCTGGTCGCGCAGCGCCGCGGGGCGGGGCGGGTGGTTGCGAGCGCGTATCGCAATACTTGGCGCTGGCGCATGGAGGGTACCGACGACGGTGCCGTCGCGCATCGCGACTGGTGGAGCGGTGTGTTGGCGCTGGCCGCCGGAGTACCGGCCACGGCGGGCGAAACGTTGGCTGTGGCGTCCGCCGCCGACGCGTATCCCGGCAACGCCGCCCCCTATGCTGACCTGGTCGCTCGCGCTGGTATGTCGACGTCGGCCGACCGGACCTTCGCACCCGCGACGGCTCGCGCTCGCTCGGCGTTTGACCAACTGATGGATCGACTGCGCGCGGCTCCCGGCCTACTGTTCATGGTGATCGCCCTGGCGTTGCTGGGGGAATGGGCGTCGCGGCGCCTGCGCGGCAATCGATGACTCCTCCCACGCCCGGATGCATGGTATGAAGCAACAGGTCGCGTTCCTCTCACACTCCGATTGTGGGCGCCACGATACAGGGTGGGATCACCCTGAGCATGTGGGGCGATTGCGCGCCATTCCTCGGGCGCTGCGCTACGATCAGGCGCTGTTCGAGGCGCTCCAGCATTACGAGGGGCGGCACGCCACAGAAGACGAACTCGCCCTGGCGCACGACCGTGGCTACATCGCGAAGGTCCGCGACATGGCGCAGTCGGGTGGCGGCCGTCTGGATCCCGACACGGTGGTGAGTGAAGGGTCGTGGGACGCCGCGACCGCCGGCACGGGCTGTGTGCTTGACGCGGTGGACATGGCGTTCGACGGGCGCGCGCTGCGCAGTTTCTCGGCCGTGCGTCCTCCCGGGCATCACGCCCTCCGCGATCGCGCGATGGGATTCTGTCTGTTCGGCAACGTGGCGATCGCGGCGCACTACGCGCTGGCGACGAAGGCGTGCGAGCGCGTGCTGATCGTGGATTGGGACGTGCATCACGGCAATGGCACACAGGCGCTGGTGGAGCACGAGCCGCGGATCCACTTCGTATCAATGCATCAGTGGCCCTGGTATCCCGGCACTGGCGCGGCCGACGACCGTGGCCCGATCGGCACGGTGTGGAATGTGCCGATGGCTCCGTCGCTGCCGTCGTCGCAGTACGTGCAGGCGCTGCTGCACGCCGTCGATGCGGCGGCAGCAGGATTCACCCCCGATCTGATACTTTTGAGTGCCGGCTTCGACTGTCTTGACGGCGATCCGCTGGGCGCCTTTACGCTCACGCTTGACGACATCGGCACCCTGACGCGGGCGCTCGTGGAACGCGCCGAACGCTGGTGCGGCGGTCGGCTCGTGAGCGCTATGGAGGGCGGATACGCCCCCGACCCGGTGGCACAGGCGGTGCTCGTCCACCTGGCCGCGCTGGCCTGACGGCCCGCATGCCACCATGATTCGTCGCTCATGACCAACGTCCCTACCGCTCTCGTGTCGATCGACCCGCCGCACGATCCGCCGCCGCGCAGCATCTACCGGTCGCTATCGGGTGAGGAGATTATCGACTGTCATCCACGTGATGTGGCGCAGCTGATGGCCGAAGGTGGACCCCTGTGGGTCGACATCGATTCGACCGTGCGCTCGCAGCATGCGATGCTGGAGAAAGTGTTTCACTTCCATCCGCTGGCGGTAGAGGACACGCTCAACCCGAACTCCCGCGTCAAGCTCGAGGAGTACGACGGATTCCTGTTCGTCATCATTCGTGGGGTCGCACTCGCGGCAGACACCGACGACCCGTACGATCTGGAAACGAAGGACCTGTACTGTTTTCTCGGTACGCATTATCTCGTCACCGTGCACGCCGGACCGATGGCGTCAATCGATCGGGTATCGGAGCAGATGCGCCGATCGCCCGATCTGCTGACGCGTGGTGTGGAGCGCGCGCTACACGCCATTCTCGACGATACGATCGACAGCTACTTCCCGATCTTGCAGCAGATCGACGAGTTCATCGACGGACTCGAGGAACGCGTCTTCGTGGACTTTGACGAGACGGCACTTCGCGACCTCTTTCACGTGAAGCGGCTCGTGCTGTCGCTCCGACGCTATCTACAGCCATCGCGCGAAGTGATGAACGTGCTCACGAACCGTCCAAGTTCACTCCTCACGCCCGATGTGCAGCTGTACTTCCGGGACATCTACGATCACGTGTTGCGTATCAACGACGCGCTGGACACGTACCGTGACCTGCTCAGCAGCACCATGGACTCGTATCTCACGCAGGTGTCGAATCGTCTAGGGGCCACGACCAA
>JBBQAK010000359.1:0-4259 GCA_038316215.1 Gemmatimonadales bacterium
GGGGATCGGTCGCCCTGTAACAGTCTACAACACCCCGGGAATCCCCGGGGGGGGGGTCCCCTGTGGCCCCCCCCCCCTCGCCAACTCCACACGCCCGGCATTGCGCACCTGGCGCGATTTGCCCAACAAGCGCGAATCAGAAGGAGTACTGCAGCCGCGTCATGATCAGTCGGCCCGTCTCCGGCACGCCCGGGAACGTCCGAATGCGATTGTCGAACATTTTCTGTGCGTTCAGCGACCACGTGAGCTTCTGGCTGCCGAGGTCGAAACGCTTGGAAAACTGCGCGTCGACGGTGAGCGCCTCAGGCACGTTCTCGTAGCAGAAGGTGCCGGCTGGTGCTGGGCTACAGCGATTCGCGCCGCCCGAGGCATTGGCTGCGGCACCGGCCTGACCAGCCGCGATCGGGAAGGCGAAGTTCGTGGTGTAGTAGCTCGAGTTCACGGGATACGCCTCGTTGTAGCGCGTGCGGAACTCGAAGCCCAATCCCCGTTCATCGTCACGATAGCGCACGCCCAGTGAGCCACGCGAGTTCGGCGAGTTGGACATCAGCGGCAGATTGTTTCCGCCCGCGATGCTGCGAAAAACGTTCTGGCTCTGCCAGCTATAGGACAGGTCCACCGTGACGCGATCCGACGCCGAGACATCGGTCGCGAGGTCGAGGCCGCGGACCCAGATGGACTTGCCGACGCTGGAGTACGTGAGGTACAGATCAGTCGCGGTGCTGGAGGCGTTATCGAACGTCACGACGCCCAACGGAGCGGGAGCGAAGGACGTTCCGAGGCTCGGTCCGAGCCCCGCCCCGATCGCGGCGGCGAGCGCCGCCGCATTGCCGGCGGGCAGTCCCGCCTGCTGCTGCAGCGCGGTCGTGAGATACGTGGCCGTTTGTCCGGAGATGTAGCCCCTGAGCTGCGTCACGTCGCCGAAGAACACGTTCGGCGTCGCGATCGCCGACGCGGTCCCGACATCCCCACGCTCCTGCCCCCAGAACGAGAGGTCGAAGCCGACGCGACTGCCGACGCGACCCTTGTAGCCCACTTCGAAGGTGTTGTTGAACGACGCCCGAAGCGGGTCGATATCCGCGACTTGCGAGGCCTGCAGCGGCGTCGACGTACCGATAATCGAGAGCCGCGTGCTCAATTCGGCGGGCGTCGGCGCACGGGTCGCGAGGTGCTGGATGAGACCCGTTGCAAGGCCGGGAGCGAGCCCAGCGGCCTGCGCGGCCGTGAAGCCCGCCTGCTGCAGTGCGCCCTGAATGCCAGCGGTCACGCTCGGGGAGAGTGCGCCGGAATTGGCGCCGATCAGCGGACCGAACGCTGACGCGGCGTTGGCACCGACGAACTGACCGCCACCGGCGAGCCGCGACTTCATGCACAGGCCCGACACGGCGCTGCTCGCGCAATCACGACGGAACTGGTAGCCCTCCTTGGGCGGGTTGCCGCGCGCACGCACGTCGAAGCCGGAGCCGCCCACGTTCGGCGCCGCGAGCAGATCCAGGAAGAACGAGAAATTCGCTGGCGTCGAGAACGCGCGGTTGTACGTGAAGCGAAGGTTCTGGTTCGGCGTCGGGCGGAAGATCAAGGCCGCGCGCGGCGAGAAGAACTGTCCTTCGATCACGTTGTTTGCGTCGCCACGGGCCGCGAGCAGCAGTTCAATCTTCTCCGTCGGCTTGGTGGACGACTGCAGGTAGGCGCCGTATTCCGTGACGTTGTCAACGTTTTCGTTTGCGCCGTTGGTCGTGTTGCCCGTCTGCGGATTCGTCCAGATGTAGTCGAGGCCATAGGTGAAGCTCTGCTTCTTGCCCATGTCCGCGCCATGCTGGAGCTGCGCCGCGACCACGCGCGACTTGTCGACGATCGGCTGTCCCGATCCCAGCAAGAACGTGCCCCGGTCGTCCAGCGCATTCTTATTGCCCGCGTTACTGGCATTGATGAAGGCCTGGGCGAAGAGGCGATTCCAGCGGAAGCGCTGCTGCACATTGGTGTACGACCAGTTCTTGATCTGCGAGGTGCCGTTGGTGCCGGTGAGCTCGAGACCGCTGCCGATCTTGGTGTATCCAAGCGTCGTGATGGCTTCCATCCCTTCACGCGGCCGTACATCGAGCCGTGCTTCGCCCGTGACGCGCTGGAGATCGAAGTCGCGCTGGCTCGCCTTGCCGCGACGTGACTCAGGAACGACCGGCGACATGCTGAAGATCTTCGGTTCCTTCAGGTCGTTGTACTCCCAGTCCTTGCCCTGCATGTACTCGCCCGAGACCTTGTACGCCGCCTTCTCGCTCAACTTCCCGGCGTGACGCAGGCCGGTCCGAATGACGGAGCGCTCGCCACCGTCCACGCTGATCGTGGTTCCCTGCGAGGCGAACGGCGACTTGGTAATGATGTGCAGGACGCCGTTCGAGCTGTTCGGTCCGTACAGCGCCGACGCCGGTCCGAGCAGGATTTCCATGCGGTCGATGTCTTCGTTGGTGCCGGTAAACAGGAACGGCACGTTCACGCGCAACGACGGAACACCGGCAAAGCGATAGTCCTGCAGCATCAGCATGCTACCGCTGAAGGCGTTGTTGAAGCCGCGGGCCACGACGTTCGACTGCGCGAGACCGCCACGGCTCACATCGACGCCGGGGACCGCGCGCAGGTGATCCGTCACGGTGACCACCGGCCGTTCCGCGATCTGCTCGCTCGACACGACGGATATCTGGGCCGGAGCATCGAGCACCTTTTCCGGACGGCTGCGGCTTGCCGTCACAACCGTCTGCTCGAGAATGTTCGTGCGCGGCGTCATCGCAATCGTGAGCACCGCTCCGGGCTGCACATTGGCCGAACTCTTGGGCGCGAAGCCGATGGCCGACACGCTGACCGTGTATGCGCCGTCGGGAAGATTCAGAATTCGAAACGCGCCGTCAGCGCCGCTGACGGCGCCGTAGGACAACCCTCCGGGCGAGGAGGCCTTGATCGTGGCGTTCTCGATCGGGCCGCCGCTCGCGGCGTTCGTGACCTTACCCGTGATCGTTCGCGATTGGGCCGTCAAGCCGGCGGCAACAAACGGAAGTACGCCGAGCGCAAGCAACGTCGAAGACAATACGCGTCGAACGCGATGAACAAACATCTAACACCTCGGAAGGTAGGAACAGCATCGAGGTCCGGCGGCCCGCGGGAGAGTGGGCAGGAGGAGGGAAAGCGTCACGCACCAAATCTTCATCAGTCTGCAGCAAGCCGTCAATACGCCGTGACACCGGAGACCGCTAAGAATGCAAATATGTCAGGAACCGCAAATGCGATCGAGATCCTGCACCCCCACCAGCACATCGCGCGGTCGCGCCGCGCCTTCGGACGGGGCCAGCACGCCGGCCGCCTCCAACTGATCGATGATACGTGCGGCGCGTCCGTAGCCGATTTTCAACCGCCGCTGTAACAGCGACGTCGATCCCTGTCGATGCTGAATGACAGTTTCGGCCGCCTCACGGAAGCGCACGTCCCGCTCGTCCGATGTGCGGTCGCCATCGTCATCATCGCCACCGTCGCCCTTCGCTTCGAGGGCGCGTACCGTTTCCAGAATGTCCGGTTCGGCCGTGATACCCTCACCGGCCTCATGACGGGCGCGGGCGTCTTCGTACCACTTGAGCAAGCGCTCCGTATCCTCACTCGAGAGATACGCGCCCTGCAATCGCGCCGGCTCTGACTTTCCGGGCGGGATGAACAACATGTCACCATTGCCAAGCAGTGCTTCGGCACCAGCACCGTCGATGATCGTGCGGCTATCGATCTGAGAGGCCACACGAAAGGCAATGCGGCACGGAAAATTCGCCTTGATGAGACCCGTGATCACGTTCACGCTGGGGCGTTGCGTGGCCAGAATCAGGTGAATGCCGATCGCGCGCGCCTTCTGCGCCAGCATGGCGATCGGCGTTTCGACTTCCCCCTGCACCGTCATCATGAGGTCGGCCATTTCGTCGATCACCACGACGATGTACGGCAGTATGCCGCCGGTATACGTGCGATCCTCGAACGCCACGTCGAGATTGCGCGGCTTCTGCACCGGCGCGCCCTCGCCGTCGGCGTGCTGCTGAACGCGACGATTAATCTCTTGCAGGTTGCGGCACGCTTTCGCCTCGAGCAAACGGTAGCGGTCCTGCATCTCCATGACGGCCCACTTAAGCACGGAGGTGGCGTCACGGTTATCGGTGATCACCTTGTGCCGCAGATGGGGCAGCGTGTTGTACACCGAGAGCTCGACCATCTTGGGGTCGACCATCAGGAACCGC
>JBBQAK010000129.1:0-9354 GCA_038316215.1 Gemmatimonadales bacterium
CGAGAGGGCCATCGAGAAGCAGCCGGCGTGCGCGGCCGCGATCAGTTCTTCGGGGTTCGTACCGTTGCGCCCGTCTTCATCCTGAAAGCGCAGCTTGAACGAATACGGCTGCGCATTCAATACGCCGCTCGGCGTCGTGAGCGTACCGCTGCCTTCCTTGCCCGTGCCCTTCCAGACTGCCTGTGCTGTGCGCTGCATCGACCACCCCTCGCGTAGGAGACCCGGTTCGGATGAACGCCGGACGGCGCCCTCCGCGTCATCGGAGCAATATGCAATGGCAATATACGGGGGCCTTGCCGTCGGGCTTACTTGGCCCTCATTTGGACAGTTCTCTCACTGCCCGGACCTCTGATGCCTGCACCATCTGCGCGGCCCTGCCGCCTGCTGCCCCTCCACGTCGTCGCGACCCTACTCACGTGTGCCGTCACGACCTTGCCCGCGCAGACGCCCGTGGCGCCCGTCGTGCTGCCCGTTGTCCTCCGCGCCGCGCGGGTCGTCGACGGCAACGGGCGTACGCTGCGCAATCAGGACGTCACGGTACAGGGAGGCCGGATCACCGGGATGCGCGCGTCGGCTGGAGCGCTCCCCGCTGGGGGCATCGACTTGGGTACCCGGACGCTGCTGCCCGGGTTCATCGACACGCACGTCCACTTGGGCTGGTATATCACCGACAAGCAGCGACTGCACGAGGACCGCGACGGTGATACGCCGGAGGTGAGTACGCTGCAGCGCGCCGGGAATGCGTGGGCGACACTGCGCGCCGGCTTTACCACCGTGCAGAGCATCGGCGAGGCGGATAACGCCGTGTTGCGGGACGCCATCAATGCGGGACGCATTCCTGGCCCGCGGGTGATCACTTCGCTCGGCTCGCTCAACGAACGATCGGCCGGCGGGTCGCCCGATTCCCTGCGCGCCGTGGTGCGTCGTTTCAAAGCGCGCGGGGCCGACGTGATCAAGATCTTCGCCTCGAAGTCCATTCGCGACGGAGGAGAAGCCACGATGACGCCCGAGCAACTCGATGCGGCCTGCGGCGAGGCCACGGCGCAAGGGCTTCGCTCCGTCGTGCATGCGCATTCGGCCGAGGCGGTGCAGCGGGCGGCACGCGCCGGGTGCACGCAGGTGGAGCATGGCGTGTTTGCCGACGACGCCACACGTGCGCTGCTGGTGCAGCGCGGCACGTTCTTCGATCCGCAGTGCGGTCTGGTGTTCCACAATTATCTCGACAACAAGCCGTGGTTCGAGGGTATCGGCAACTACAACGCGGCCGGCTTCGCGTCGATGGAACAGGCGATTCCACTGGCGGAAAAGGGCATCGGTCTCGCCGCGAATTTGCCGACGTTGAAGCTCGTGTTCGGTACCGACGCCGTGGCCGGTGCGCACGGGCGCAATGCGGAAGAGTTGGTGTGCCGCGTGCGCCGTGGTGGTCAGCCGGCCATGGACGCCATCATCAGCGCGACGAGTCGTGCGGCGGAATCACTGGGGCTCGACAAGGAGATCGGACGGGTGGCGGTGGGCTATGCGGCCGATCTGATCGCGACCGATGGTGATCCCGTCGCGCAGATCGAGGCGTCACAACATGTGTCGTTCGTGATGAAAGGTGGCTGCGTGTATCGCAACGACGGAGCGCGGATGTCCGGGACCCGGAAATGAGCACACGACGTAGTTTTCTCAAGACCGCCGGCGCATTGACGGCCGGTGTGGCCACCGTCGGCACGGCGGCCACCGCCTGTGCCGTAAAAGATCCGACGGCCCGTAACGCCACGGACCAGGACTATGGCGTCGAGCGCATGCGCGGATTCGATCGCGTCTTGCTTGACGCGGTTGCCACCGCCGTGTTGCCCGCATCACTTGGCGCGCCCGCGCTTCGCACGGCAACCGATGCGTTCGTGACATGGGCGGATGGCTACGAGCCGGTTGCTGAGGAAATGCACGGCTACGGCTACGCCGACATACGCTATCTGCCGGCCGACCCCTCGCCCGCGTGGCGCGCCCAACTCACCGCGCTGGATCTGCTGGCGCACAAACACGGCACGGTTGGTTTCTCCACGCTGCCGCTGGCCAAGCGACAGGAGCTGCTCGGTGTGGTGCTGCGTGGCCAGCGTGGTGACCGGCTGCCGGCCCCACTGAGTGCGAACCATATCGCGATCGCCCTGTTGGCACATTGGTCGTCGGGTCCAGATGCGTGGGATCGTGCGCTTGGCGCACGCGTGGCACCAGGCGTGTGTCGCACGCTTGGCGATGCCACGCGGAAGCCGCTCCCCGTGATCTCCACCGTCAGCCCCACCGTGAGCCCCACCGTGAGCCCCACCGTGAGCACGGAGCCGCGCGCATGATTACACACAGCGCCGACATCGTGATCGTGGGCAGTGGCATTACCGCCGCGTTGATGGCCGCGTCACTTGCCGAAAAGACGACCAAGTCCATTTTGGTGATCGAGGCTGGAAAGGCGACCACGCCATTCGCCGATCGCGTCAAGGCGCGGGAGCGCTGGCAAGCGTACGGCGAGAGCCCATGGAAGCAGGATCACCTCGACGATCAGAACGCGACGGGCACCACGTGGGGCTTCTCGCCCAGCATGAACGTGGGCGGGCTCGCCATGCACTGGGGTGGCGTGTCTCCGCGCTATTCGCCGGAGGACTTCCGACTGCGTTCGATGTACGGCGTGGGTAGCGATTGGCCGTTCAGCTACGACGACCTCGATCCGTTCTATCAGGAGGCCGAAGAGCGAATGGGCGTAGCCGGCGAACAGGGACCGGTGGCGCTCGATCCGCGCGGCAAGCCGTATCCGTTACCGCCGCTGCCGATCAACTACAATCTCGCGCAATTGCAGCAGTGGGCCACAACGGCCGGCATCGCCACGTGGAGCACGCCCAGTGCGAAGAACTCCGTGCAGCGTGATGGGCGCGCGCAGTGCCAGCGGTGCGATACCTGCTATCCCATCTGCCCCACTGGCGCCAAGTACTCACCCGACTTCACGTGGGATGCCTTGGTCGCGCGCAAGCGCATCACACTTGTGACCGAGACGTTGGTGCGCAAGCTGGAGGCCGATCCGAAAACAGGCCGCATTACGCGTGCGACGGGCAATCGCACGAATGCTGCAGGCGAGGAGGTCACCATCGAAGGCGACACCTTCGTGCTGGCGGCCGGCTTCGTGTGGTCACCGCACTTGCTGCTGCTCTCGAAAAGCAGCGCCTTCCCGGATGGACTGGCCAATCGCAGCGGATTGGTGGGCAAGTATCTCGCGGGTCATCGCAACGTGAACGCGTATCTGCGACTGCCCATGGAGCTGTTCCCCGGCATCAACGTGCAGCACTCGCTCGTGTCGAAGCAGTTCATGCGGGTGCCGCGCTCATCACGCTATCTGCGCCACGACCTGCGCATCTGGGAATCGAGCGTAGGACGTGAACCGCGCTTGCGCGGCGACGACGGCAGTATCCAGTTCGGCGACGCACTGATGAACGACTGGCAGCAGCGCGCGAAGGGCGCGACAGCGCGGGTGCGGGGCTATTACGACGTGCTGCCCGACAAGGAAAGTGCGCTCTCGCTGAGCGCCTCGACGACGAACCGGTTTGGTGATCCGATGCCAAACGTATCCTTCAAAGACGCGCCGGAGAGCGCGGCGCTGAAGGAGTGGCAGGAGGAGCAGCTGCGGGAGCTGTTCCGTACGATGGCCAAAGCCGGTGGCGGTGAAATTCTGCGTATGGAGAACAGCGCCAACGATCTGGGCCAAGAGCATCCGACGGGTGGCTGCCGGATGGGCACCGATCCCGCGCTGAGTGTGGTCGACGCGCACGGGCGTGCCCACGACCACGAAAACCTGTGGGTGGCGGGTGCGCCGGCGCAGCCGACGGCGTCGTGCTGCAACGGGACGCTCACCTTCGTGGCCGTCGGACTGCGAACCGCGGCGGCGATCGCTGGTGCCGCCGCGTGATGAACCGTCGCTTACGGCTGTTTCGGTACCGCGCAGGTCGAGAAGCCTAGGATCGTGTACAACGGGCACGAGCCGATGACTGCCGTGAGCAGCGGAATAAATCCGAGATAGCCCCACGGCGTCTGCGGGCCAGTGAAGGCGATAGCCAGCAGGCCGACGCCAAGGGCGAAGCGTATGGCGCGGTCCACGCTGCCCATGTTTTTCGGAAGGATGGCGGACATGAGGTTCTCCGGCAGAAGCTGAGGGGGCGAACGCCACATTGGCGGCCTGAAAGGAGGCGCCCGATTGGCGCCTCACGGATCACTACAAAGATTCCTCGTGGCAGGTCGCTTGGGATTCGGGCTTTCCCTGACACGGGCCACTGAAGCACCTTTCAGTGGTACGCACCCTCCACCCATTCTGCCGATGCGCCGTCTTCTCCTTCGTGCCGTTCTTGTCGGCCCGTTTCTGGCCGCTCCGCTCTTCGCCCAGTCGCGTGCGATTACCGCCGCCGACTACGCGCGCGCTGAGCGCTTCCTCGCCTTCAACACCGGGAATCTGGTGTCGCGCACCGGCGTACAGCCGAGCTGGCTACCCGATGGACGCTTCACCTATCGCGTGCGACAGCCCGACGGGAGTTCGCCGCTCGTGGTCGTGGACCCGATCAAAGGCACCAAGACCGACTGCACGACGACCGGTGCCAATTGCCCGGCTGAGCCTGCTCGCGCCAACGGGCGCGCGGCGGCCCGCCCTGGCGGCCGCCCGCCCGAGCATGTCTCGCCCGATGGCAAGACCGCCGCGTTTGTCCGCGACTGGAATCTCTGGGTGCGCGACGTGGCCACGAACAAGGAAACGCAGGTCACCACCGACGGCGTGAAGGATTTCGGGTACGCCACGGACAATGCCGGCTGGGTGCACTCCGATCGTGCGATTCTCACGTGGTCGTCTGACTCGAAGAAGATGGCCACGTTTCAGCAGGATCAGCGCAACGTCGGCGAGATGTATCTCGTGAAGACGAAGGTCGGTCACCCCGAGTTGAGCGCGTGGAAGTATCCGCTCCCGGGCGACAGCGTCGTGTCGATGATTCACCGCGTGATCGTCGATCTGTCGGCGTCCGCACCGAAGGTGGTCCGATTCAAGATGCCGGCCGATGAGCATCGGTCGTCGGTGTGCGACCACATCTCGTGCAGTGGCGGTGAACTCTCCGACGTGGAGTGGTACGCCGACGGTTCCAAGCTCGCGTTCCTGTCCAACTCGCGTGACCACAAGATCGCGACGCTGCGCATCGCCGACGCGAACACCGGCGACGTGCGCGACGTGCTGCGTGAAGAAGTGAAGACGCAGTTCGAGAGCGGCGACAACGTGGCCAATTGGCGCGTACTGCCCGCCACCAACGAAGTGATCTGGTTCTCCGAGCGCGACGATTGGGGCCAGCTGTATCTCTACGACCTCACCACGGGTGTACTGAAATCGAAAATCACCACCGGCGACGGTCCGGTGCTGTCGGTTGAGCGCGTGGACGAGAAGGCGCGCATGATCTGGTTCGTCGCCGCGGGAAAAATCACTGGTCGCGATCCCTATTTCCGTCATCTGTATCGCATTGGCATGAACGGAAAAGGGCTCACGCTCCTCACGCCGGAAGACGGTGACCACAACACGACGCTTTCGCCCAACGGCGCCGTGTTCGTAGACAGCTGGTCGCGCCCGGATCTCGCCCCCACGGCGGTGCTGCGTAACGCCAAGACGGGCAAGCTGATTGCGATGCTCGAACAGGGCGACATCTCGAAGCTGATGGCCGCCGGTTGGAAGCCGCCCACGCGGATCACCGTGAAGGACCGCGCCGGTAAGTGGGACCTGTACGGGTTGATGTGGACGCCGACGGCGCTCGACTCGGCCAAGAAGTACCCGATCATCAACTACATCTACCCGGGTCCGCAGGGTGGCAGTGTAGGTA
Organism: Gemmatimonadales bacterium; assembly: GCA_038316215.1. Taxonomy (GTDB): domain Bacteria; phylum Gemmatimonadota; class Gemmatimonadetes; order Gemmatimonadales; family Gemmatimonadaceae; genus Gemmatimonas. The sequence continues at coordinate 5,865 of JBBQAK010000129.1, forward strand.
GCCGTCAGTTCTCGGCGGCCACGCGCGACAACCAGGCGCTGGCCGAGTTGGGATTCATTGTCGTCGCCATCGATGGCACGGGTAATCCGACCCGTTCGAAGTCGTTTCACGATGCGTATTACGCCCGCATGAGCGACAACACGCTCCCTGATCAGATCGCGGGTATGAAGCAGTTGGCCGAACGCTATCGCTTCATCGATCTCGAGCGCGCGGGCATGTGGGGCCACTCGGGCGGCGGCTTCGCCACGGCCTCAGCGATGTTCCAGTACCCGGACTTCTTCAAAGTCGGCATCTCCGAGTCGGGTAACCACGACAACCGCAACTACGAAGACGATTGGGGCGAGCGCTATCACGGTCTGCTCACGAAGAACGGCGCCGTCGACAACTACGAGAACGAAGCCAATCAGACACTCGCGAAAAACCTCAAGGGCAAGCTGATGCTCGCGCACGGTACGATGGACGACAACGTACCCCCCGACAACACCTGGTTGGTCGTCGATGCGCTGATCAAGGCCGGCAAAGACTTCGACCTCGTGATGATTCCGAATGCGTTGCACGGCTACGGCGCTGCCTCGAACTACATGATGCGCCGTCGGTGGGACTATTTCGTGCAGCATCTCCTTGGCGCGACGCCGCCCAAGGAATATCAGATCGGACCGAAGTCATAACATGGAACGTCTCTTCATTATCATCGGTGCGCTCTCCGGCGCGATCGGCGTCGGGGCCGGCGCGTTCGGCGCACATGCGCTGAAGGCACGTCTCGAGCCGCGCATGCTCGAAGTGTTCGAGACCGGCGCCCGTTACCAGATGTACCACGCCCTCGCGATGCTGGCCGCAGCCTGGATCGTGAGCCGCTTCCCGGGATCGCTGGCCAACGCGAGCGGCTGGCTCTTTCTGGCGGGCACCGTGCTCTTCTCCGGATCGCTCTACGCGATGGCACTGACCGGTGTTCGCGCGCTCGGCGCCATTACGCCCCTCGGCGGCGTGTGCTTCATCGCGGGGTGGGTGTGTGTCGCCCTCGCCGCGATGCGTCGCTGATGCGTCGTCTGGCGCCGCTGCCGCCGCGCTGAATGCTGCTCACCAACCCATCCGTTCCTCAGCTCGCCGTCATCGCCGCGATCTCGGCGCTCGGCGGCGCCGTGAACTCGATTGCCGGCGGCGGCACGCTGCTCACTTTTCCGGCGCTACTCGCGCTGGGGGTGCCACCCGTGTCGGCCAACGCCACCAGCACGCTCGCCCTCTGGCCCGGCTCGATGGCGAGTATGTGGGGGTATCGACGCGAACTGGCCGGTGTCGAGCGCTGGGCGCTGCGCCTCGCGATCCCGAGCCTCTTGGGTGGCGGCGTTGGTGCCGCGCTGCTGCTGGCCACCACCGACGAACAGTTCCGCTCGCTGGTGCCGTGGCTGGTCTTCGGCGCGACCCTGCTCTTCGCGGTTCAGGGGCCCGTGATGAAGCGGCTGCGCGCTCGCGCCAGTGCGTCACCCACCGGCGCGCTCGAACGTCCCCTCAATCCAACGACTGCGATGCTCATGGCGCAGTTCGCGTTGGGCATTTACGGCGGCTACTTCGGTGCCGGCGCGGGCATCGTGATGCTGGCGGTGTTCGGCCTCATGGGGCTCACGAACATTCACCAGATGAACGGCCTCAAGAACTTCAACGGCATCTGCTTTAACGGCATCGCGGCGATCACGTTCGCGTTCATGGGCCTGGTGAATTGGCCCATCGGTATCGTGATGGCCGTGGGTTCGAGCGCCGGCGGCTACCTGATGTCGGGGCTCGCGCAGAAGGTGCCGCAGGCCTGGGTGCGCAACGCCGTCACAGCGATCGGATTCGCCAGCGCGTTCTGGCTCTTCGTAGCGAAGCGCTAGATCGCGCCGGCATCTCGGCGACGTGCGACTTCACCGAGATCTGCGTGAGCATGCCGAGTGCCAGGTGCGGCAGCAACGGCGCCATGTCGTTTGCGATGACCAAGATCAGGTCATGAAGCGTGTGTGGGTGGTGGACAGGACCTCAAGCCCATGTGGTGCTACGCGAAGAGGTTGAGCTCCACGGGCCGCACAGGATCCACCGTCTCCACGCGCAGCGCGAGTGCTGAGACAGTCGTCGCGGAGATACGGCGCAGCTGGCGGTGTCCGATCGTGGTTCCGGTCGCCAGCAGTTGCGGACGGCTCCCCGTGGTGGAGACGCTCCAGGACGAGACGCGCTGCCCCTGAGAAATGGGCTCCCGAAGATCGAGCAGCGACACCGATTGCGGCGCACGAAGCTGAATCGTTCGTACGCCTGCTTGTGCGCTTTCCGCGCGCCATTTGCTGTTGCGAACCGCAAGCGGGCGCGCGAAGCGCATATCCAGTGCGGCGCGCATCCCGGACAGACGGGCCACGTCTACCTCGTGCAGCACGCCCTCGCGTGTGGGAGGCACGTTCAACAGCAACTTCGAATTGCGTCCGACGCTGGTGAAGTACAACTGCACGAGATCGTCGACGCTCTTCACCTTCCCATCTTCAGCCGGATGGTAAAACCAGCCGGGCCGGATGGAGACATCCGTTTCACTCGGGCGCCACACCGATCCATCAGCGTGTCCGTGCTGCAACGCTGCGATGACGTCATCGCCACTGGCACCGATATATGGCACCGACTCCGGGCGGATCGAGCTCCAGTGCGTTTCACCAGCAACGCCACGTTCGTTGCCGATCCATCGCACATCAGGACCGGCGTCGGAGAACATGATCGCATCGGGTTGCAGCTTCCGCACCAAAGTCCATGTTCGCGGCCAGTCGTACGTTTGCCGCTTACCGTTCGGCCCTTCGCCATTCGCACCATCGAACCACACTTCGTGCAACGGGCCATAGCGCGTGAGCAGTTCGGTAAGCTGCGCCATGTACACATCGTTGTAGCGCGCCGAGTCGCCATAGGTGGGATGATTGCGATCCCATGGCGAGCAGTAGAGCCCGGGCTTCAGGCCTTCAATGCGACACGCGTCGACGAACTCACGTACCACATCACCCGTACCGTTCCGCCACGGACTCGACGCCACCGAGTGCGCGGTCGTGTCCGTCGGCCACAGACAAAATCCGTCGTGATGTTTAGCCGTGAGCACCATCGACTTTGCGCCTGCCGCTTTGGCCGACCGCACCCACTGGCGTGCATCGAGTCGCGTAGGATTGAAAATCGACGGCGATTCCGTGCCATCGCCCCACTCGCGGTCGGTAAAGGTGTTCACCCCGAAGTGGACGAACAGCGCGAGTTCATCGCGCTGCCAGGCAAGTTGCTGCGCGGTCGGGCGTGGACGCGCCTGAGGCAACAGCCTCGCGAGCGACGGGACCGCACCGACGCGTGAGATCGCGGCAGCCGCCGTGAGCTGCGCCAGGAAGTGTCGACGACTGAGAGGCATGGAGCACCGATGAGAAATTCAAACCACGCCCGCAAAACATGCACTCGGCCATCCAGTTTCGCCGATCTCCTGTTCTCTTTCCGGCTGTGTGATCAGTTC
>JBBQAK010000294.1:0-5034 GCA_038316215.1 Gemmatimonadales bacterium
GATCGAGGCGATCATCAGACGCCCCCGCTGATCCCAGTAGTAGAGCGAGCGGCCGTCGCGCGACCAGCGGGCCGGCGTGGCGCTACCGCGGGACACCACGATCCGCTCACCGCCCGCGGGAAAGCGCTGGACATACACCTCGCGGCTCCCGTTCTCGTTCGAGGTATACGCGAGGAGTGATCCGTCAGGAGAGGGCTCCGGCGAAGCTTCGGCGGCGCTGGTGATGGCAATCGGCCGCCCGCCGTCACTCGGGTCGATCGTGGTGTAGTACAGGTTGGTGGCGGTGCTCCCCTCTTCGTAGCTGCGCACGACGAGAGTGCGATGATCGGGCAACCAGCGACCATCGCCGATACTGTGGCCGAATCGGGTCTGCGTGACCACCGATCGCTCCGGCTCCGACGCATCGGCCCGGCGCTCCATCATCGCCTGCTCCTGTTCCTCGTTCGCGACGCGCGCATACAGTACCGACCGTCCGTCGGGCGACCAACTGGGGCGGAGGCTGAGCAACGTGTCGGTGATGCGCGTGCGAGCGCCGGTCGCCAGGTCGTGGACCCACACCCGTCCCGCTCCGAAGGTCGCCATAGTGCCGCGCGCGCCGTCGCGCATGCTGCTGTACACGAGACGCGTTCCGTCAGGAGACAGGGCAAGTCCCCAGATGTCGCCTTCGATGTCGAGCGACCGCCCCCTGCGGCCGTCTCTTTCGAGCCATACGACGCGCTGCCGCTGCAATTGGCCGACGAGATAAATCATCGTGCCTTCGTCGGACACACTGATTTCCGGATACGACACCCCTCCGCTGGCTCCCATGGCGACATCAGCGACCGGGGTCGGATTGCCCACGATGCGCTGTGCTTGCGCGTCGAAGGTCGCCACAAAGGCATTGCCATTGGCCGTGACGTACAGGAGGTCACCAGTGGCGAGGACACGCGCATACACTGCGCGCACAACCGGCGTGACCTTGCCAGTGGCAAGCGTCACGGCGACAACCTCACTCGCCGACCCGTCGCCGCCGGCGATCCCACGCACGACCAGAATGGCTTCGCTCTGCTGCAGCGCGACTGGATGCCGAAGCGCATGCGTAGAGTCGCCCCGAAACACCGTGTCGACGGCGCCCCCGACCGTCATGCGTATGATCGCCTGTGCGCCGTGCAGTCCGAGCACGCGACCATCGGCCGTCCATGAGGCGTCCCGTACGCGGCTGATCGGTACCGACTGCCCGGAACCATCGGTCGAGACGACGGTGGTGACTTCATCGACGGCTGCGAGGACGAGCATCCTCGTCCCATCTGGCGACCAGAGCAAGCCAACGGCGCCATCGGAGCCCGGCAAAGGCGCGGCGTCAAGCGCGTCGAGGGGACGGATCCAGATCTGCGTCGTGCCCATGGTCCGGCCGGGGCCCACGTACGCGAGGCGCTGCCCATCGGCCGAGAGACCGATGGCGAACCCCATGAACTGCGGGCGCAGGCCCTGTGCCGCGGGTAGCGCGATGGCGACTCGAGTCACGCGGGCATCGACCGGTTCGCCCGCACGCTGCAGGCGGTTCCAAAACGCGAGTCCAACCAGCAGCGTCGCGAGCGCGGCGACCGCTCCCAGGACGGCGCGCGATCTGCCTACGTGGCGCACGACGCCGATGATACGAGGCTGGTCGGGGGCGACGAGCGCGACGGCGAATGTGGCCGCCGAGTCGAATCGGTCGGCCGGCAGCTTTTCGAGTGCGCGTAGCACCGCCTGCTCGACCACGACCGGCACGGCCTTGCGTTGCATCGCGATGCTTCGAGGCTCCTCCGTAAGCACACGCGCGACAATCGCCTGCACACTGTTACCGATGAACGGCGCTTCGCCCACCAGCATCTCGTACGTCACGGCACCCAGCGCATAGATGTCGCTCCGGGCGTCGATGGTGCGCTCCCCCATCGCTTGTTCGGGACTCATGTACTGCGGCGTGCCTAACGAGAGCCCCGTTTGTGTCATCCGCGCACCACCGGCGCTTTGTACAGCGAGCGCGATGCCGAAGTCGGCCACGATCGCACTGCCATCATGCAGCAGAATGTTCTCCGGCTTGATGTCGCGGTGAATCACGTTCTGCCGGTGCGCGTAGTCGAGCGCACTCGCCACTTCGCGCGCGATGCGCACCGCGTCGGCGATGGGCAGTTGGCGCTCACGTTCCAATCGGGCGCGCAGCGTTTCGCCGGTCACGAGCGGCATCACGTAGTACAGCAAGCCATCCGCTTCGCCGCTATCGAGCAGCGGGAGAATGTGCGGGTGCTGCAGGCGCGCGGTGGTGCGGATCTCGCTTAAGAACCGTTCGCCACCGAGCGCCGCGCCCAAGTCGGGATGCAACACCTTGATCGCGACATCGCGCTCGTGCTTGAGGTCGTGCGCCAAGTACACCGTGGCCATGCCGCCGGCGCCGAGTTCGCGGACTACGGTGTAGCGGTCCGCCAGGGCGGCGGTGAGCCGCGACTGCACATCCGACATGCACGATCCGCGAAAAGGGGCAGATGCCGACGCGTGAGAGACGAAGCGTCCGCGACACGGTGAAGCTAACCGCCTACGGTACGGGCTGCTGTCTCCGTCGGCTTCGCGCCCCGATCCCACGCATCGAGTCACCGACCCATCTTGAGATCAACGCGCTTGGGGTGCCGCCGTAGCCGATATACAGCAGAACGTTTATCGGCTTGATGTCGCGATCAATCACGGGATCAATCACGCGATCGCGAAGTCCGCGCCGCACGGGCCTGTCGAGGCGACCTCGGTAGACCCTCAGCGTCCTGCCGCGCCTTGCTGCTTCGCGGCGCGCCGGAGTTCATCCATGAAGTGCTCCACCACCACCATCGCGCCGGCTTCCGAATTGCCGACACGCCGCACGAACAGGAACCGGCCATCGGGCGCCACGTCATAGTTCCGCCGCGACAGTGAAGTCTGGACAAACGACTTCACGTCGAACAGCGGACGCACGCCAGCCACGCGCAGCGCAGCGCCTGCTTCCATGCGCGCTTCGTACAGGCGCGAGTCGAGACTGATATAAAAAAGCGAGCGACCGTCCGCCGACCAGCGCGGCGAACTGCCGCCCCCTGTGGAAACGAGGATGCGCGTGGATTGTGGCGCGGCGCGGGGCGATACGTACACTTCGAATCGCCCGGTGAGGTCAGAACTGTAGGCGAGCCACCGACCATCGGGCGAAATCGCCGGCGAGTATTCGGCGCGATTCGTCGCCAGAATGGGCACGGCGATGGAGTCCGACACGCGCGAGGTCGCGAGCAGGTCGCCGTGGCCGGGGGCGGGTGTGGTTGTGCGCACCACCAGCCCCGAGCCATCGGGCAACCACACCTGTTCCGACAGTGAACGATCGCTGCGGATCATGAGTCGTGCCATGTCGCTGCCATCGAGCGGCTGTCTCCAGACGTTGCCGGTCACGGAGCGGTCACCAGCCGAAAGAAAGGTCACCGTGCGACCATCCGGACTCCACGCGGGATCGGTGGCACTCCGCTCGCTGGTCAGTCGATTCGGCTCGCGCCCATCGGCACGGATCCAGATACTCGATCGACCACCTTCCCGGACGGTTACGGCGATCTGTCGACCGTCGCGTGAGATCGCGGGTGTGCTGAACACCGCCCGCCACGTGGAATCCACGAGCGCCTGCCGTCCGTCTCGTGTCACCCAGACGAGTTCTCGCTCGCCGGTGCCGCGCTCCTCGGAGTATACCAAGGTGCCGCTTCGCGACACCGCGAAGTCCACCGGACCGACGATACTCTGCGGCAAGTTGCCGGCAACCAGCACGGGCTCACCAGCGAGTGATTGTTTCGCGAGGTTGAATGGCACGACCCACAGCTTGCCGTCAAGGGTGGAATACAACAGATGACCCGTCGTAACGTATACCGCACGGACGCCGTCCATGAGCACGGTGTGCGTGCGGGCATCTTTGTCCTGAATGCCAATCTTTCGTGCACCGTCAGCGAATTCCACCTGAAACAGCAACGCACTGCCGTCGGGCAGCAGCTGCGGATGCATGTGCGATGTCTCGCCGTTCGCGCTGTCGAGCGACGTGAACGGCGCGGGGTCACGACAATCGCGTACCGTGCACCGCGTGATGGTCAGCGGACCGCTGTTCGCATGTCGATAGATCACGTCGTCCGCGCCCCAGGCGACGGCTTCTGGCGCGAGGAGCGAGTCGGCCAGCACGGTCGGCGGGCCACCGGCCGTGGGCATGAGCACCAATCGTCCGTTCTGATAAAACACGATACGCGAGCCATCAGGGGAAAAGACCACGCCCATCGCGCCCTCGGTGCCCGGCACTTCGGTAAAGCCAAGCGCATCGCGGCGGCGCATCAGAATGCGCTCCCCCGGGCCACCGCGGCGGGCAATCAGCATGCCATCAGGTGAGATGCTCACATCACCGGTCCACGTCCGTTCAGACGCCACGGAGTCGGCGGTGAGTCGATAGCGCACCACCTCGCCGGCTGCACTCGGCGTGCGCGTGAGGCTCCAGGCGGCTACGGCCATACTGGCGATGGCGATGCCGCCCAGCGCCACGGTGAGCAACCGCCTCGCTGGTCGCGGCACGACGTGCACGGCAGAGCTGGCGTGGGTGGGAGCTCCAGCGAGCGCGGCGGCGAACTCGCCAGTGGTCGCGTACCGATCGGCCGGCAACTTGGCCAACGCCGTGAACACCGCCTGCTCGACGTTTGCCGGTACGGTGTCACGCAACGTACGCAGCGACGTGGGCCGCTCACTCAACACCTTGGCCACAATCGCCTGCACGCTGCTACCTGTAAACGGAGCATCGCCCGCCAGCATTTCGTAGAGTACGGCACCTAGCGCGTACACGTCACTCCGCGCGTCGATGGTCCGTTCGCCCATCGCCTGCTCAGGACTCATGTACTGCGGCGTGCCGAGCGAGAGCCCCGTTTGTGTCATCCGCGCACCACCGGCGCTTTGTACAGCGAGCGCGATGCCGAAGTCGGCCACGATCGCACTGCCATCATGCAGCAGAATGTTCTCCGGCTTGATGTCGCGGTGAATCACGTTCTGCCG
>JBBQAK010000461.1:0-2652 GCA_038316215.1 Gemmatimonadales bacterium
GATCACGGTCGAGGAAATTCAGCGCCGCACAGTGCTCCCCATGCTGAACGAAGCCGTGCGCTGTCTCGAAGACGGCATCATCCGTTCGCCGCGCGACGGCGATATCGGTGCGGTGTTCGGCATCGGATTCCCGCCCTTCCGCGGTGGTCCGTTTCGATTTATCGACGCGCTCGGCGCGGCAACGGTGGTCACGCAGCTGGAAGCGCTCGAGAAGCGTTTTCCCGGCCGGTACGAGCCAGCCGCTTTGCTCCGCGCCAAGGCCGCGTCCGGTGAGCGCTTTCACCCGTGAGGCGTATTTCTCCACCCAGAACCCCAGGCCGCGAAGGTATATTTCAGTGTTGTCGTTCCGCGCGTCCTCCCGGACGCGCGATTCCATTACCGCTGAACTCCGCGTCTCCGCGCCGCAATGCTTCGTTCGTCCCTGCTGTACCTCTCGCGCCAACAGCGCATCTTTGATTTCGTCAAGAATGTCGGCTTCGCGCGCCAGATGGCGTCGCGATTCGTGGCGGGCGAAACGATCACGACCGCCCTCGCTGCCGTTGAGCAGCTGAACGCCAAGGGCATCACGGCGTCGCTCGACTTACTCGGCGAATCGGTCTCGAGGGAGACCGAAGCGCGCGAGACCGGGCGGCAGTATATCGAAATTCTTGACCGCATCGAGCAGAAGAAGTTGCAGGCCAATGTGTCGGTGAAACTCACGGCCCTCGGACAGGATATCTCCGACGAACTCGGTCTGGACGTCGTTCGCCAGGTCCTCGAGCGCGCAAAGCAGTACAAGAGCTTCGTGCGTCTCGACATGGAGTCGAGCGCGTACACCGATCGCACACTCGACACCTTCGAGCAGAATCTCTACCCCGACTTCCCCGAGAATGTCGGCGTGGTGCTGCAAAGCTCGTTGCGCCGCACACTCGACGACGTCGAGCGGGCGAATCGACTGAAGTGCCGCGTGCGCATCTGCAAGGGGGCGTATCTGGAGCCAGCCACCGTCGCGTTCCCCGACAAGGCCGACGTCGATCGGAACTACGTCGAGGCCATGCATCGCTTGATGGAACATGGCAACTATCCCGGCATTGCTACGCACGATGAAGTGATCATCAACGAAGCCAAGCGCTTCGCGAAGGAACGCGGCATCGCTGCCGACCGCTTCGAATTCCAGATGCTGTACGGCGTGCGGCGAGACTTGCAGGAGCAGATCGTGAAGGAAGGCTATCGCATGCGCTGTTATGTGCCGTTCGGCAGCCAGTGGTATCCCTACCTCATGCGACGACTGGCTGAACGCCCTGCCAACATTGCGTTCATGGCCGGCAACATCGTGAAGGAGGCATTGTCCCGCTGACCGAACATCACGGACACCACCTCCCTGCCGATCACGACGCAGGGGACGAGCGCACGTTGGGCGGCTATATGGCTGTGCACAAGCGTCCTGCTGCCTTTAAAGGCGTCGATGGGCACGCCTACTCGGCGGACATCCTTACCGATACAACCGGCGACCGCGCGGCGCCTTGGGGTGCGTACTTGATGTTCGTGCAGTGGGGATTTGGTGAACCTGAGGTGCAAGGACATCTCGAGACCGGGTTTCTGATCAGCGGGCCAAGCGAAGCCGTTGTGCGCCATCAGCTCGGTGGCATGGCGCTGGGGACGGTGAAGGCCACCCTCGATGGCCTCATCCGCGGGCGAACGCCATGACCGACGGCGTGGTCATGCACGGCACTGGCGGCATATGGCAGGTGCGCACCGACGACGGCGTCCTCTTCGACGTGTCGCTCCGTGGACGGCTCAAGCACGAGGCGCATGGTTCCCTCAAGCTCGCCGTTGGCGATCGCGTCACGATCGGGCGCGTGGCCGACAGTAGTGACTCGTGGGCTATCGATCTCATTCATCCGCGCCGCAGCAAGTTGGCGCGCCGTGCGCCGGCCGGCGCGCGCGGCGAACGCATCATCGTGGCCAATCTCGATCAAGTGTTGGTGGTCTTCGCCGCCGCGCGCCCCGAGCCGCATCCGCGCATGCTCGATCGCTTTCTCGTTATTGCCGAAGCGAATGGGCTCGCAGCGCGGATCATCATCAACAAAATCGACCTGGTCGACGCGAGCACCATCCGTGATCGCTTCGACGAGTTCGTGAAGGCCGGCTATCCGTTGCACCTCGTCAGCGTCGTCACCGGCGAAGGACTCGAGGAGCTGCGCGACGAAATCGCGGGCAAGGACTCCGCGCTCACCGGGCCCTCTGGCGTCGGGAAGTCGTCGCTGATGAACCGGTTGTTTCCGGGGCTCGACCTGCGCACGGCCGAGATCAGCGACAGCGTCAACAAAGGTCGTCACACCACCGTCGGTGCGGTGTTGCATCCGCTGCCGGGCGGCGGCTTCGTGGCCGATACGCCGGGACTACGGGAAGTCGGTCTCTGGGGCATTGAAGCCCGCGAGATCGCCCAGTGCTTCCCGGAGTTTCGTCCCCTGATTCACGAGTGTCGCTTTGCCGACTGTACGCACACGGTGGAACCGGAATGCGCCATCAAAGAGGCGATTCGCACCGGGGCGGTGGGTCGGGGACGCTACGACAGCTACGTGAAACTGCGCGAAGAGTTGGCGGAACAGAGCTAGCGCGGGGGGCGCGCTAGGATAAAGTCAGCCGCAGCAATCCGGCGGCACGTGGGGC
>JBBQAK010000186.1:0-7654 GCA_038316215.1 Gemmatimonadales bacterium
TCTGTGACCCGTGGTCGAGGCAGTGCGCGTACGGCGGCACGCGCCTCCTCGACGAGCGGCTGCACTTCCGGGTCACCGTCGCTCCACGCATTCACCACCGCCGAAAATCCGCGCCAGGCGGTGGCGGTATCACCCCGCTGGCGCGCCACACGAGCCCGTTCCATCGAGATCAGAATTTCAATCGGTGTCATCGCCGCGTACAGCCGTTGACGCAGCAGGCGATCCGCGTCCGCGAGCTTGCCAGTGGCCGCGAGGAGCCGCGCTTCCGTGAGTCGGTCGAGGTAGCACGACAGGCACAACGTATCCGAGAGCTGAGCGAACGCCTCGACGGCGGTGCTCGTGTCGTGCGAGACGAGCGCGAGATATGCACGCGCCGCAGCCGCGTCGTGCGTCGCCAGCAGTCGCGCACGGCCGGTCGCCGCACGCGATACGGAGTCTGCATACGTCATGAAGCGCCGGATCGACACGCTGTCGCCGCGTTGCGACCAGAAGGGCAGTGCCGACCTCGCGCTCGACGGTGCGGCATCAAGCCAACGAGAAAAAACCGCGGTGGCGGAGTCCTCCTCGATGCCACCTAAGAGCGCGAGTTCGGCAAAGAGCTTCGTGCGTCGATTGCCGAGCGCCAAGTACGACTCGCGTAAGCGCCCGCGGTAGGCGAGCACGAGCGGTAGGTAGTTCCGAACCAGTACTGAATCGTCCAGATGCGATGGCGAGGTGGACGGACGACGCGCGATCGCGCGCACCAGCGTGATGCTGGTGGCCGCCGAATCCGGCCATCGCCCAACGGCGTTCAGTGCGCTCGCCAGCACATCGTGGGGCATGGTATCCAGCAGTTGACGCGTCGCTGGTGTGTTGGCCTCGTTCACGTCGGTCAGACGGGCGAGCAGGCGAATGCCGTCGGCGTCGCGATCCGTTGGCTGCAGCGCGAGATATGCCTGTGCGTAGCGTCGGCCTTCCTCCAGTCCGCGCAATTGAAATGCCAACTCCACGCCATGGATGTACGCTGGCGCAAATCCCGAGTCGAGCGCGATAGTTTTGGAGAACGCGTCGAACACATCCTCTTCGGTCACGTCGGCGACGGTGCCGTAGCCAAGATGGGCGCGTGCTTCCGCCATCGCATACCAGATTTCCGGATCACGCTTATAGCGGGTGGTGGCCGCGTTCAGCGTGCTGAACAACGTGCGCAACATGCCCCAATCGGAGATGTCACTCTCGCCCACGAGCGAGGCAAACAGCGAGTCGGCCGCGACAAGGACGCTGTCGCGCGGCGAGAGGCCACGATTGAGGGTCCCCGCGCGTAGCTTGTATGCACGACTGAGAGAGTCGGTATTGTCACGTTGAAATGCGAGTATCTGGCCCATGCGGCGAAACGGCAGGGCGAATCCAGGATCCAATGCGGTGGCGCGCGTGTACGCGGCCAGTGCGGGTGCCCACGCCGTCCGGCGGAACTGCTGCTCACCCTCAAGGAACGCCTTGAGGCCAGCGAGCGACGTCGCGCTGAGGGAGGTAGATCGGATCGCACCGATACGATATCGCTCGCCGAGCCTCTCCAGCACGAAGCGCGTGGCGGAATCGGCTAATTGCTGCAGGTCAAGACCCGTCCATTCCTTATCGGACAGCTTGTCACCGTCCAACTCGAGCAGCGACGCCGTCAGCCGTACCGCGTTTCCAGGCGCACTGTTGATCGAGCCGAATACGACGAACCCCGCGCCCGTGCGCTCGGCCAGCGCGCGAGCGGAGGCGCGATCAGCCGTGCGACCGTCCCAGCCGCGGATGGCGACGGCGGGTGCCACCGTTCCCAGTGGACCGGCGCCGTCGAGGTTGCGCGCCAACAGGTCGACCATGCCTTCCTGCCAGATCTGCCACTCCGGCCGAAGCGGATTAAACGGCGCAATCGCAATGAGCACCGCTGGCCCCACTGGAGGCGGGTGCAGCACACGCCACACGCCGGCGCCGATGGCAGCGAACACGGCAAGCGAAACCGTGGCTATGGCAAGTCGCTTTCGCGTGAACCACGACTTTCGTCGCGTGACCGCGACTGGATGCGCCATCGTATAGGCGCGTGTCAGGGACCCTGACCTGGGCCATGTATCTGGCGAACCGAGCGCGTCGGCGAATTCTTGAATCGTGGGGAAGCGATCCGCCGGCGACTTGGACATCGCTCGTACGATTGCCTCCTCGACCTCCCCTGGTACGGTGCTGCGCTGAATCGAAATCGGCGGCACGGGCTCGAGCATGTGTCGCGCCATGAGCGCCTGCGCCGTCTTCGCCGTGAACGGCGCCTGCCCCGCGAGCATTTCGTACAGTACGCACGCGAGGCTGTACTGATCGGTGCGGCCGTCCAGGTCACGCTCCGCCGATACCTGCTCCGGGCTCATGTAGGTCGGGGTGCCCATACTCATGCCGGTGCGCGTCAGCGCCTGCGTAGAGCGCAAGTCGGAACTCGCGCGCGCGATGCCGAAATCGGCCAGCAGGGCGCGTTCACCCTGAAGGAGGATGTTTTCGGGCTTCACGTCGCGATGGACGACACCGCGCGCATGGGCGTAGGCGAGTGCTGACGCAACTTCGCGCGTGAGCCGCACGGCTTCGTCGACGGGAAGCTGTCCCTCGCGATCCAGCTTCGCATGAAGCGAGTCGCCGGTGACCACCGGCATCGTGAAGAACAGCTGGCCGTTCGCCTCGCCCGCATCAAGCACGGCAAGGATGTTCGGATGCTGGAGATCGGTGGCGATCCGAATCTCACGGCGAAAGCGGTCAGCCCCGACGGCCGCACCGATGTCCTGATCGAGGAGCTTGAGGGCGACCTGCTCGCCGGTGGTGGCGTCGGATGCGAGATACACAACCGCCATCCCGCCGCGTCCAAGCTCTCGCTCGACCGTGTACCGTCCGCCAAGGGGCTCGGAGAATCCTTTCGACGTATCGTCCAGCGTGGGCCCCCGCTGTGGCGTTCGGGACAAAAGTATCGATCAGGTTTGTGTAGTATGCCAGTGGACCCTAGGTCGCGTTAGGGGTGAGACGCGGTCGCCACGCGCGAGCTCCCGACTTTCACCTCGGATAGCGCGGCGACTTGGCGGTGTATGGAGCGGGAGGACGCAGAAAGGCTCCTAGGCCGCTTGAAGTCGCTTTGGCGCCCGTTTATCTATCTACGTTCTGAGGTGGCGTACCGAGGGCTCAGCTGTGAGCCCGAAGTGGGGTTGCGCAACGATGCGCAACGGATCGATCAGCTTTGTGATTGGTTCCCTCGTAGGACAGGTGGCTGAGTGGTTGAAGGCACCGGTCTCGAAAACCGGCGTACCGGCAACGGTATCGTGAGTTCGAATCTCACCCTGTCCGCTGCAGCAGGTGCTGCGCGTGACATGTCGTGTTGCAGGATCAGGACAACAACGCGCCGTCGTGGAACCCCGCGCCGGCGCGTTCGTCTTTCAGGACGTAGGACAGATGTTTGGATGGATGGCCGAGTGGTTTAAGGCGCACGCCTGGAAAGCGTGTGTGCGTGAAAGCGTACCGTGAGTTCGAATCTCACTCCATCCGTAATAGCGAAACACCTCGGGCTCGAAAGAGCGCGGGGTGTTTTTGCGTTCGGGAGGCGAGGGTGGAGTCCCCGGCGGAAAGCCGTTTGGGCGTCGCCAAGACGTGTCGCAGAAACGCAAAAACGGCGACATGACATCCGCAATACCCCAGACACGGTGGCGCGCATAGTATATACTACGTATGGTATATAACGTATATGTACCATAGTGGTTGGCCACGTCGCTCCCTCGTCTCAGTGTACCCCCATGCCATCCCGCCGCTCGGTCCAACCGCCCTCAAAGGGCACCGCCGCAAAGGCGGCGGCGCGTGGCCGAGTGCGGCCACCTCTCGTTGATCGCGTCGTCGAACTCGCCGAGCTGCGCCGCCTCGCGAACCGCCGCGAGCCGGTGCTGGCGTTGCTGTACGGCCGACGGCGCGTGGGAAAGACGTACCTGCTCGATCACGTGTGGCGCGGCCAGCGGCACTTCTACTTCCTCGCCGCCGACAGCACAGCGGAGCTGAATCGACAGGAGCTCCTGCGCGAACTGCGCGCCATGGTCGGCAAGACGGTCGATACCGATCCGACGAACTATCCAAGCTGGCGCACGATCTTCCGCCTGTTCGCCGATCTCGCCAAAGACGAACCGCTGGTGATCGTGCTGGACGAGTTTCAATATCTGATGGCCAAGGAAGACGACATCGTCTCGCACCTGGTCGCCGTATGGGACCGAGAGCTACGCGGACGGCCGCTCATGCTGGTGCTCTGTGGATCAGAGGTCGCCACGATGGAGCGGCTCGAGGCGGGCGACGGGCCGTTATACGGTCGCTGGAACTGGGCCGCGCGGCTGCGACCGTTCGACTACTTCGACGCCGCGGCAATGGTACCTGATCGGGATCCTCGCGAGGCCGCGCTCGTGTACGGCATCTTCGGTGGTACCCCACGTTTCCTCGCCACCATTCAACCAGGTGAGTCCATCGCCGAACGGGTAATCGAGTCAGTACTGTCACCGCGCGGAGAAGTGCACCTCCAGCTTGATCGGATCATTGAACAAGAGAAGGGCATTAGGGAGCCAGCGGAGTACCGAGCCCTCTTGGCCGCGATTGCCAGCGGTAAGACGGTGCTCGAGGAAATCGTACAGGCGGCAGGACTGGGTGATCGGGCCAACGGAGTGCGACGCGCGGCGGTACTTGAGAACCTCGAGCTCATCGAACGTGAGCGCAACTTCGACGCGCACGAGAAGGCGGCGTGGCAGCACCGCATCGCCGACCATGCCGTTCGCTTCTGGCACCGCTTCGTGCAACCCAACCGGAGCCGGCTCGAGACAGGCGGCTCTCGGCAGGTGTGGAGCAAACGGGTCGAACCGTTGCTCAACGACTACATGGGTAAGGTCTTCGAACGCATATGCCGCGAAGCCTTCATTCGCCATCACGAAGCGTGGGGGCTCGCTGGCGCCATCGAATGGGCGCGGTGGGAAGGGAAGGACCGCAACAAGCGACCGATTGAGATCGACCTAGTCGCGCGTCTCGATGATGGTCGTATCCTCACTGGTGAAGTGAAGTGGTCATCAAAGCCCGTGGACGCATCCGTTCACACCGATCTCATACGCGACCTCGAGGACCTCAGCGCATCGGGGCAGGGCTGGGCCAAGGATGCACTCTCGCCAAAGAAATCGGCGGGGCATTTGTACTTCTCGGCCGCGGGGTTCACCGACGCCTTTCGCGCGCGAGCGGCGGGTGATGCGCGGATACGATTGCTGACCATTGAGGATCTGTATCGGCGCTGAGGGGCCAGCGCGGTACTGACGATCGCCGCGAGTGGAAAGTGAGTATGGTGTCCACTAAAGTCTGGGAACCTCAGACTGAACCGCCCCGAGTTTTCAGGAGACTGGTTTAGTTGAGAACACCGACGGCAGTGTGGGTGTTCTGTGTCTCGTAAAACTGCGCCTCAAACTCCGCCGGCGGAACATAGCCCAGCGGTGCCAACAAGCGCTCTTGATTGAACCAGGCGACCCATTCGAGCGTCGCCATTTCAACATCCTCAAAGCCTCGCCACGGTCCGTCCCGATGGATCACTTCGGTCTTGAACAATCCGATGACCGTTTCGGCGAGTGCGTTATCGTAGGCGTCACCGACGCTGCCGACCGAGGGCGCAGCGCCAGCCGCCGCCAGACGGCCGGTGTACCTCATGGAGACGTATGGCGATACGCGGTCCGAGTGGACCACCAGATCGCCATCGAGCAGACGGTCGTGCAAGGCCTGCTCCAGCGCGTCGAGTACGAGATCTGTGCGCATCGTCGTGTGCGCGCGCCAGCCGACGATACGACGCGAGAAGACGTCGATCACGAACGCGACGTACACAAAGCCACGCCACGTCGCGACGTACGTGAAGTCCGCGACCCACAGTTGATTGGGACGCTCGGCGTGAAAGTGCCGCTGCACCAAATCCTGCGCGAGCTCCGCCGTGGTGTCGGCGAGCGTTGTGCGATGACGCTGCCCGCGCACCACGCCGCGCAGGCCCTCGGCGGCCATCAGTCGGGCGACGGTGCAGCGCGCGACCGTCTGACCATCACGCAACAATTGCTGCCGGACTTTGCGCACGCCGTACACGCCGCGATTCCGCTCCCACACGCGCTGGACCTCCTCGCGCAACAGGTCGTCGCGCTGCGCACGCGCCGGACGTCGCGTCGGATCCTGCTCGCGGGCGCGAGACGTGTAGTAGCCGGACGGTGCGATCGCCAAGACGCGGCAGATCGGCTCGACACCGTACAGCGCGCGCTCCTCGTCGATGAACGCGTACATCAGCACGTGAGGCGGTCGAGCTCCCGAAGGGGGCATCCCGAAGGGGGCATCCCGAAGGGGGCATCCCGCCGCCGCGAAAAACGCGCTCGCCTTGCGGAGGATATCATTCGCCCGCTTCAGCTCACGATTCTCACGCTCGAGTGCGGCCAGTCGATCCGCGTCACGGCTGGTCGGACCGGACCGCTCACCGGCGTCCTGCTCGGCCCTCAAGAGCCATCGACGCAACGTCTCCTTCGTGCAGCCCAACTTCGGCGCGATCGCTGAAATAGCGGCCCACTGGGACGGATGGTGCGGCAGCTGCTCGCGGACCAATCGGACGGCCCGTTCACGAACCTCAAGACTCAATCGATGTGCTCGGGATTTCGCCATGGCTCCAAGTTCTCACAATGTGGAGCCTCCTGTAATCCCGGGGCGGTTCAATACCGCTTCTCGCTCAGCTCCACGCCGAGTCGTCCGGATTGTTGCGACTTCTACTGACACGCCGGCTGGACGTACGCGCTCTTCGCAAGCTTCGCTACGTAGAATACACGAACGGCTCCGCCGCGCGATGGCGCAACTCGAATCACCGGCGCCCACGCTCGTTTCGTGCCTTCATGATCACCGGAAGGATCTCTCGCTCACCACTGGTGGCGCTCGCGTTTTCGGCCGTGGCGCGTAGTGGTGCTCTCCAGTATGGCGACACCGCGCGCGTGGCGTCGCTGTCAATGGCAGCACACGCCACGGCTGGACTCACCACCGGTGGCACCACGTGGAGTTGGTACTCGTGCGACGACACACGCTGAGTCAAACTGGTGTGCGCCGATTCACAATCGCCGATCTCTGGCGACGACGTTCGCGACACCGTAGATCCGCGATCCGCGCGCGTCCAACCGCTCTGCGGCGGCGTCGCGTGCGCAACGTGAATAGCGATTGGCACCTGAACGGAAGAAACAGGAATCGCTCTGAACGAGTCGGCCAAAGAATTCCAGCCGCCGGAGCGAGTGATGCCGCCGCCCCGTCGTCCGGCGGCAGTTGATGCCCGACTCGACGCGCGGTGAGGGGACAGTCGTCAGGTTGCTGTTCCCGGTGACTAAGGCTCCGCACACCGACACCGTGGCGGAAGTTGATGTGGTGTTGCAGAAGGCCACCTCAAGAGACACGGTCGTCCTCGTCGATGAGGACGATCCCGACTTCATGGTCTGTCAGGTAACGCGCCCAGAAGTTCAGGATTTCCCTTACGTGTGTGCTCGCCGCCAGTCGTAGCTGTTGTGTAGCGGTACCGCATCCGGTGCTGCCACACGCCCCCTCGGGAGGACCCGACGATGCGCTATTCCACGATTCTTGCCATTGGTCTTGCGACGCTGTC
>JBBQAK010000304.1:0-4899 GCA_038316215.1 Gemmatimonadales bacterium
TGGTGAGCAAGCGATCGGGGTTGCAGCGGCGCATGGTCGAGATTTACAAGCGCGGCAGCCTCTACGACGTGGAGGCGATGCTGTCCGCGCAGTCGTTTGCCGGGCTCGTGGCCCGCTACAAATATCTGCACGAACTGGCGCTGCATGACCGCGGACTGGTGCGCCGGGTCGAAGGGCTGCGCGATCAGATCATCTCTCAGCGCCTCCTGCTGGTACGCCTGCAGGATGAGGTGGCGCGCAATCGTTCCGAGAAGGATCGGGAGGCGCGTCGACTCTCCGACCTCGAATCGCGGCGCCAACGCAATCTCACTTCGGTGCAGCGCAGCGCGACGCAAACACGCGAACGACTCACGCAGCTGGCGCGCGACGAGGCGAAGGTGGCGGGCGTGATTGCCTCACTGGAAACGGTCCGACGCCGGGCGGAGATGTCGCCGAACGCGCGGCCCGCTGCGCCCTCGAGTATCCGCACGTCGGACCTCGGCAAGCTCGATTGGCCAGTGGACGGCACGATTCTGTACCGCTTCGGCCGGGTGATCAATCCGAACAACACGACCACCCGCTGGAATGGCATCGGTATCGGCGCGTCGGTCGGTACGGCCGTGAAGTCGATCGCGGCCGGTGAGGTCGTCCTGGCCGACAACGTGGGGACATACGGCCCGACCGTGATCGTGCAGCACGGAGGTGGTGACTACTCGGTGTACGGGTCACTCGCCCGCATCGACGTGCGGAAGGGGCAACAGATTCCGAAAGGACAGACGATCGGTACGGTGGGCGCGACCGACCCCGATTTGCCGCCGCACTTACACTTCGAGATCCGTCCGAAGGGACGATCGGTGGATCCGTTGGAGTGGCTGAGAGGGCAACGATAACAGCCGAGTACGGACTGGGGAGTACGGGAGAGGTGTGGAGGTGGCGGCGTCTCGGTGATACACTGTGTGATGCCTGCCAAGAAAGCCGCCAATGCGGCCCCCGCGAAGAAGGTCTCAACCCGTAAGGCGCCGTCACCGCCCGCCCCGTCCATAGCTGCTCCTATCGTGGTCGATGCAGGAGACTACACCAGAGACCGCGCACCACTCGGTGCACATGTGTCCGTTGCTGGCGGAACGTGGGAATCGGCCGCTCGCGCCCGCGAGATCAGCGCTACCGGTTCGCAGATCTTCACGAAGCAGGCGAACCGTTGGCTCGAGCGCGACATCGACGACGCGGAGTCCGCGCGCTACCGTACCGCGATGACGGAAACGAAAGTGCGCTGGACGTGCGCGCACGATTCGTATCTCATCAACCTCGCGTCGCCTGACGACGCGTTGCGCGCGCGATCGATTGAAAGCTTTACCGCTGAATTGCGTCGCTGCCACGCGCTGGGGCTCGACGCGCTGGTGTCTCATCCCGGCAATTTCATGGACGACCGCGCGAGTGGCATCGCGCGGAACGCTGACAGCATCACCGCCGCGCTTGAAGCCGAGGATGGTCCCACGCGCCTGCTGATGGAGCTTACCGCCGGCCAAGGCACGGTGCTGGGCTCGACGTTCGAGGAAATGGCGGATTTGCTGTCACGCATTCCGCCCGCCTTGCGGCGTCGCGTGGGTGTGTGCCTCGACACCGCGCACATCTGGGCCGCCGGCTACGATCTCGTCACCGACTACGATGGCGTGTTCGACGAGTTTGGCAACACGATCGGCTTCGAATCGCTCGGCTGTCTGCACCTGAACGACTCGAAAGCCAAGCTTGCGTCGCACCTTGATCGCCACGAACTGATCGCTGAAGGCACGATCGGTGAACCGGCCTTCCGTCGTATCATGACCGACGAGCGCATGGCGCTGATCCCGAAGATCATCGAGACGCCCAAAGGCGACACGCCGGCAGAGACGGACGGACGGATGCTGCGGTTATTGCGGAGTTACGCGGCGGTGTAGGCGGCGGGCTCCGTGAACTGCCAACGGCTTAGGCAGCAGCAAGAAGGATGTCAGGAAGGAGAGCGCAGGACAGGTCCGTCGTGAGCCTGCCCCCGCCTTCCTGACACCCGCCTTCCTGCACACGAAGCAGTTGGCCGTTCCCTAAAACAGCAGCTTATACACCACACTCACATTCCGTCCCGGATTGAACGCGTAACTCTTGATCCGGCTGGTCGCGTCGCGGTACTGCTCGTCCAACGCGTTGTCCACGCGCATTGTGACCGAATGGACCTGGCTTCCCTTCACGGTGAATAGCCACGCGGCGCTCAGGTCGAGCATCGTGTAGGCGTTGGTGGCCACGTCAAGGTTGTCGCCGCTCACATTGTTTTGCGCGAACACGCGGCGGACATCGCCGCCGGCCGAAATGCGGCCGTTGTCGTAGCGCAGCGAGGCGCCGAGGCGTCCAGCGGGAATGTACGGAAGATTGTCCTCGCTGTTCCGGATTTTGGCGCGCACATAGTCGCCCATCACCCCGCCAACCAAACGATGCACGAGCTTCGTTTCGATCTGCCCTTCCGCGCCATACAGGGCCGCATCGCGTTGCAGGAAATTCACCAGGGGCACGTCGGTCCCGTCTACCTCGCGCGTGCCAGTAGCCGTCGGCACGATGTACTTGTTGATCAAGTTGTAATACGTGTTGAACTGCGCGAACGTGCGCGGCGTTTGCGTGCGCACGCCCGCTTCGAAGCCCGTGCTCTGCTCCGGCTTGAGTGCCGCATTGCCCACGTCGAAGGTGCCCACGGCCGCATGGTAGCCATTCGCGAACAGCTCTTCGACGGCCGGCGCGCGAAAGCCGCGTGACATGTTGGCGGTGAACGACATGTCGGTCGTCACGGGCACGCTCAAGCCGAGTGACGCGGCCATGTTCTCGAACGTCCGCGACTGTGCGACACCGAAGCGCGCGGCTTCCTCGCCCGGATCGGTGGCGATCGAGAAGCGGTCGTAGCGCGCGCCGATCTGCAGACGCGGCGTGTGATCCTCGGACGCGCCCATGCCGAGCGGGAGCTCCTGAAAGACGAACGCGGCCACATTGTTGTTGGTGGAACCCGGTACGAACGCTTCTTCCCCAACTGGACGGTATGCACGGAAGAGCCCCTGCACGCCGACGGCGCCGCTCATCCGACCGACCTGTGTCCGTCCGGTCACGTTTACCGTCTGTGTGTTGAGCTTGAACTGCGTCCCGATCGCGCCGTCGGGCTCGATTTCGTTGTGTGAGTACCACTGGGATGTGCCGTCGACGCGCAGCGTCGCGATTGGCGCATAGCCGGTACTGATCGTCGACTGCAGCGCCGCCATGCGACGCACGCCGTCGATACGGATGCCGTCGTCGCCCGCAGGATGCGGCAGGCCGTATTCAAAGTCCATCTGGCGATACACCACGCCGACCGACCCGCGGCCACTGACGGTACCGGCACCGAGGGCAAACTGATTCGTGGCGCCGTTGGTGTTTGGCTGTGCTGCGCCGCCGCCCACGCGCATGTTCTCGAACTGCCGGAATCCGCCGCGGGCCGTGAGGGCGAGCTGCTTCCCTACGGGGACGGTGATGCCAGCATTCACGACGCCACCCGGGGTCACGCTCTCACCCTGCCCGAGCACGTAGCCAGTGGCCCGTCCCGGGATGCTGGTGGGAATGTCCGACGAGATCACGTTCACGACACCACCGATAGCGTTGTTGCCGTACAGGAGCGAGGCCGGACCACGAATCACTTCGATCCGTTCGGCGGTACTCGGATCGACAGCGTTCATGTGGTCGGCGGCACCGGCCGAGAGATCGCCGGCGCGCTCGCCGTCCTGCAACACCAGCACGCGCTCGCCAGTGAGGCCACGGATCACCGGTGTGGAGGCCATCGGCCCGTTGAAGCGCGTCGACATCCCGGGCTCCTTGGAGAGCGTCTGCCCCAGTGACGTGCTGAGCGCGCGCTGCAGTTCCTTCCCTGAGAGTTGTACGGTGGCCTGCGTGACGTTGAGCGGGTCCGTGCCCGTCGGTGTCGCGGTCACGTTCACACTCGAGAGTCGCACCGTGGAGACCATCATGGTCACCGTGACCTGCACGGGCGCGCCCGCGGCAGTCACGGTCACGACTTCATGCGCGGCGGAGTAGCCAATGCGGATGAAGTCGAGGTGATACACGCCTGGCGGCAACCCCTCGATCGCAAAGCGGCCGCGCTCGTCGGTGAGCGCGCTGCGATTCGCACCGCTCACGACCACCTGCACGTTGGACAACGGCGCGCCGGCCGTGTCTTTCACGACGCCATTCACGACGGCCTCGGGGGCCGCAGTCAGCGCCAGCGCGGCAGCCTCACGAGAGGCAGCCTCACCACGCGCGGGGGTACTCGCGACCGCGAGTGCCGCCACCACCAACGGGGTGAACAGCGAGACGACGGTTCGCAGGCTGGTACGACGGCCTGCGACTGGACGCCGCGCGACAGCGCGGCGCAAAAAGGTCAGCAGCATGACAACTCCAAGAAGTGATGTGCACGAGGCGTCGACGTGACGTCATCGCGTGGTCCGGGGCCATGCGCGAGGCATGGCCGACAACTCAGACCGACATCACCGGAGGAGCACGCTGCGACGCGGTGCCGCGACAGGCACTCTCACGGCGCATGACCTGCACGCCAGCCGGCGCGATCGCGCGCACGGCCGCGACTGGCGTGCGCGGCGGCTCTGGAGCGTTGCCGTTCGGCCCCGTGGCGACGCTGCACAACAGACAGTCGTGACCGTGCACCAGCACACAGCCTGGGCCGGTCTCCGACTCCATGTGCACATACGCTTCGCGCTTGTCGAGTCTCCAGGCATCCGCCACCGACGACACCGCCGGCCCCATGACCTGAAACCAGGCCAAGAGGAACAGGAAGCGCGTGAGCAGTGGAGAGCGAGAGCGTGACATGTATGAAACGTGTCGGTTCCGGGAAAACGACGCAACCGGCTATGGAAGATCCGCCCGCTG